>DASZUP010000228.1:0-5177 GCA_035547635.1 Pirellulales bacterium | reverse complement strand
TAAACCAGCAGTTCCCCGTGTGCGGAGAGCACGCCATCGACCCCCAATAAACCGCGGAAGCGCTCAACGAGGTGGGGAAATGAGGAAGCGATCATGGCGAATGGCAGGGCTGGCGACGCGGAACGAAACGGTTGATTATAGTCGTCCGGCGGTAAGCCGCTACCGCGGGAAGGGAGCGGAATCTCGCGATTTTCGCGGGATAAGCACGTCGGACAAGAGCCGCGGGCCCCACCGGCCGAGACTTGAATCCAGCATCATGAAAGGCGAATCAAAGTCTCACAAACGCAGTGCCAGACGGCCCCCCTTCACGACCCGCTCCCCTTGGGCGCCAGCGAGCGGAACCAGGCGATGGCTTGCTGGATGGCGGGGGCCAAGGCGCCGAAGTGATCGGCGCCCAGGACGGTTTGCACTTGCACGGTCTTGCCCAACTGCGCCGCGCGGAGCTGCATGGCCTGCGCTTGCGAGAGGTAGAATTCGTCTCCGCTGGCGCCATAAAACAGACTCAGCGGACAGCCCAGGTCCCGCACGTGGCGAGCCGGAGAACGCAGGTCGCCTTCGACCGGATCATGCCAGTTGAATGACGGAACCTCCAAGACCGGGCCTTGCTGCAACTCGACAATCTTTTGCATGTCAGGGCAGCCGCCGCAGGCCATCGCTCCGCGCAGCCGAGGCGAGATTTCCGCCAGTAACATGACGATCGTACCGCCGACGCTATGCCCCGCCGCGAACAGCCGAGCGGGATCGATATCGCTTTGCGCGGACAGATAGTCGAGGGCGGCCGCCGCGTCGGTCACCTCGCCATAACACATTTCGAAACTGCCGGGATTGCCGTTCTCGCCTCGCCAGGCAGGCAGCAATACCGCGTACCCCGCCTGCAAAAAAGGTTGCGCGTCGGCAAAGTCGCTCTCGCCCAGGGCAAATCCGCCGTGGGCGTAGAGCACCGCGGGAAAGGGCCCCGGTCCCGCAGGTTTCGCCAGCCAGGCGATGAGCTGCCGGCCGTCTGACGCAAACTCCACGACCGTCGCTTCCGGCGGAACGACAGCGTCATAAGCTTGTTGCGAAGGCGCCGACTGCAATAACTGCGTGACATGGCTCCTGCGGGCCTCAACCAGGGAGACGTCGCCGAGCACCGAATCGTGAGCGGTATAGCGCAAAGCGAACTCGCGCAACTGCGGGTACTTGACAACGGCCGTCACGATCAACCCGCCGCCGGCGAGCAACAAGATGGCGACGCCGGTCAGGATCCATTTGGACACGCCCGTCCGCGTCGCGTCTTCGTCGAGCGAGACAGACCGCTCCGCAAAGTCATTCAGCAGTTTGGCCCGCACGGTTGACAGTTCGGCTTCTCGCACCGGATAGCCTTCCGGCGGCAGCGGGATCGAGGGATCGACGAGATGCTCGTAGCCGGGCGGAATCGGCACGGCCATGGTGGCGCCGCAGTTGGGACAACGGAAATGTCTGCCCGCCCACGCATCGTGAGCTTCGTAGATCTTTCCGCAGTCCGAACATTCGGCCGTAATCGGCATGCTTTCCGCTCCCCGCTTGACAACCTGCGACGCTACGACTGAGGCTACCCTGCGTCGGCGCGCCAGGCAACTCGCCGTGCGGCGCGCGGGCGCATGAAAAGCCCTGGCTCGCCGTTGGGGCGGCCAGGGCTCTCAGACTCTGCGCAGGACGAGGGCCTCGCCGGGCTTCGCCTCAGACCAGTTCGGCGATCGGCCGGCCCTCTTCCAGCATATAAACGGGCCGGCCCGCGGGATTGGTGAATTGAATCCGCGGTGCGATGCCGAGCACCTGGAAGACGGTCGCCATCAGGTCTTGCGGGCGAATGGGCGTCGAGTGGGGCACATCGACCTTGGCCGCCGACTCTCCGACGACCTGTCCCATCTGCAAGCCGCCGCCGGCCAGCGCCAGCGTGCTCAGCGGCGCCCAGTGATCTCGGCCCGCATTGCGGTTGACCTTGGGCGTGCGGCCGAACTCGCCGGTAATCACCAGCAAGATTTTTTCTGAAAGTCCGCGGTCGTAAGTGTCCTGGACAAAGGCAGACACGGCCTGGTCGAGCTCCGGGCTGCGGCGTTCCATGCTCCGCTTGATCTGCCCGTGCATGTCCCAACCGCCGTACGAGAGCGTGACAAAGCCGCAGCCCGCCTCGCACAAGCGCCGTGCACGGAGCATTTGTTCGCCCAGGCCTTTGCCGTAGTTGGCCAGCAGGCGCGGATCCTCGTCTTTCAGATCGAAGGCCGCCGAAGCATTGCCCAGCACCAGGTTGAAGGCTTGCTGCTCGAAGCGGCTCAGACCGTCGACCAGCTTGTCGCTGTCGAGTTGCGATTTCAAACGATCGAGATCGCCCAGCAGGGCGCGACGGTCGTTGAGCCGATCGTCGCTGACGACCAGATTCATGTTCTTGCGGGCCTGGCCGCTGGGATCGAACGGCGCGTAGGCAGGGCCGAGAAAGGCGGGACCGTCGGCCGCAATTCTGCCCAGCCGAACGAAGGTGGGCATGCCCGTCACATGGTGATTGGCGCCGCGCACGCGTGAGACAATCGATCCAATGGAAGGGCGCGTCGGCAGACCGCCATTGTCGATCATGCGGTTGTCGTAGCCGGTCATGACAAAATGCGTCCCGCCGCCGTGTCCGCTGTTGGTGTGAGCGAACGAGCGGACGAAGGCCATCTTGTCGGCTATGCGAGCCAGCTTGGGAAAGGTGCCGCCGACCGTTACGCCAGCGAGCGCCGTCGAAAGCTCTCCCGTCACACTGCGGTATTCCGCCGGCGCGGTCAGCTTGGGATCGAAGGTTTCCACGTGCGTGGGGCCGCCGCCAAGCCAGAGCCAAACCACCGAAGTGTCTCTGGTCGGCAAGCCGGCAGCCTTGGCCTCAGCCCGAGCCGCCAACAGGCCCGGCAGCGAAAGAGCTCCGGAGCCCAGGGCGCCGATCTTCAGGAACTCGCGGCGCGTGGCGCCTTCGCAATTGCGAAAACAACGGTCAGAAAACAGATTCAGCATCGCGATCCTCCTGAGACGGCCGGAACAAGTCCGGCGCATGAACACCCGAGGAACCCTGGCCTTGCGGCCCCACAACGCATCATCGACCGTTGATTATTGTAAAGTTTTTCCGATTTTTCGGCAAGAAAAGTCGGCTACTGCACCCGCACGCCGAAGCCTTTCAAGGCGGGCGCCTGCTCGTTCTTGGCCTTGTCGCTCAGCGGGTTGCCGTCCAAATACAGTCGCAGATAGGGAGTGAATCGCTTCTCGCCTTCGGCGTCGGCCTTGGCGGCGTCGACCAACGGCTGCAAATCGCTGATCTTGTTGCGTTCCAAAAACAGCATGCTGAGTTGGGTAAAGGCGCCGATGCCCGCCAGGTTCTCCAGTTGATTGTCACTCAACTTCAACAGCGAGAGCCGCTTGATGTCCGCCAGCGGGGCGAGATCCTTAACCTGGTTCTTGGCCAGGTCGAGCGAAGAGAGTTTTGTCAACTTGGCCAGCGGCTTCAGATCGGCCAGCTTGTTCTCGGCCAGATACAACGCCGACAGCTTGGTCATGGCGTCCAGCGGCGGCAGCGAGGCGAGTTGGTTGCCCGAGAGTTCCAGGTACTGCATGCCCGCCAGTCCGGCCAGCGGCGTGACGTCGGCGATCTTGTTTTTTGACAGATCGAGCGATTGCAGATTGGCCAGGCCCTTCAGCGGCGCCACGTCGACCACTTCATTGCCCGCCAGGTTGATCAACTGCAAATTGCTGCATTTCTCCAGCCCGGCGAGACTCTTGATGCCTTTGCCTTTCGCTTCCAGGATGAAGACCTTTCGCAGGTCGTCGTCAGTCAGCGCAGTCTTGGGGTCTTTCTTGTCGAACAGCATGGCCCGGACGGCGGTTTCCAGGTTGGCGTCGGCGAACGGCCCCTCGGCGAAAGCTTGCTGTGCGGCCAGGCTCAGCGATCCGGCGGCCAGAACGACGAAGACCAACGGAGAAGTGAAGCGGAATGTCATGATGGAGTTCCTCCCGGATCCGACGTACCCACGGATACACACCATTGCAGAACGCTGCAGCCCTCTTCGGCGCCTGCAATTTCCGAATCGAATAAACCCTCATCTTAACTTGCCCAGGCGGCAGATTTCCACCGTTTTCTCGGGGTGCTTTAGTCTCGGCTGCCGGCCGTTTTCAGCGACTCGGGGCGATGCACGTAGAGACTGCCGGGGTCGACCTGGACGGACGGTTCGGGCAAGCGCATCTCGTAGTCGACGCGCTGCCCGTGGTCGGCCAACTGCCGCTGCGGATTGTAGACCGAATTGAACTTCCATAGCATGCGGGCGAAATTCGTCTGCCCTTGGGCCAGCAGTTTGGCCGTCAGGGCGAAAGTGCTGCGCAGCGCCGCCCAACCAAGATGCTTGCGGTTGAGCACCTGCTGGGTCCGCACCAACTCCTCGTAGAACCGCGGCAGCGGCAGCGTGGTGGGCAGCACGGCATGCTGTACGTCAAAGAGCCGGTAATCGCGAGTGGTAAAACGGCGCGACTCGGTGTGCCAGGTCTCTGTGCCCGGGTACGGCGTGTTGACCGTTACGTGGACAATCTCCGGAACGGACAAGGCCCACTCGCGCAGGACTTCGAAGCGGCGAACATCCCAACTCGGATCGGCGATGATATTCACCGCCACCACGATGCCCAGCGAGCGGGCGCACTCCAGGGCTTCAAAGTTCTTGCTCAGCGCCACGCGCTTGCGGAACTTTTTCAGCCCTTCATCGTCCACCGCTTCGAGCCCCAGAAACATGTACTGCAAACCCAGCCGCCGCCAGCGCTGGAAGACTTCCTTGTTGCGCAGCAGCACGTCGCCGCGAGTTTCCAGATAGTACTGTTTGCGGATGCCGCGACGCTCGATCTCGTCGGCCAGCGCGTGTCCCTGTTCGGGATGAATGAAGGCCACGTCGTCGACGATAAACACGCCCCGTTCCCGCACTCGCTGCAAATCGTCCGCGGCGCGTTCGGGGCTCAACTTGCGATAGCTGCGGCCGTAGAAGGTCCAGGCGCTGCAGAAGGTGCAATCCCAGGGACAGCCGCGAGAAAACTCAATCGATGCACACGGGTCGAGACTGCCGATGAAATAGCGCTTTCGCCGCTTGAGCAAGTCGCGAGCCGGCTGCACCTGGTCCAGGTCTTTGATCAATTGCGGCGGCGGGCCGGCGCCGCGC
>DASZUP010000227.1:0-2970 GCA_035547635.1 Pirellulales bacterium | reverse complement strand
AATGCCAAACACGGAAAGCACCTCGTGAGCAGCATCAAGAGGCACAATCGTGGTTTCATAGTTCGGCATAGTGTGATGACTCTCCAAAGTGTTCCGGCATTCATGATTAGCGAGCAGTCGTTCAGGCCTGTCATTGATCGAGTGAAAGCCGGCCAGTCGTGATCGGGTCAGAACCAGCCAGGTTCAAATGGGTTGGTTTTTAGGGCCTGTGCTCGTTGTTGAATTAAGAGTTAGCGGGTTCCTGCTGGGCGTCGAGCCGGTGATCGGGTTTGGCTGGTTTTGAACTCGATGGGTCTTTGGTTCTTCGAAGCCGGTAACTGTGGCCGGTGATCTCGATCAACTCGGCGTCCTGCAGGAAGCGATCGAGGATCGCCGCGGCGGCTGGGATGTCGCCGATCAGCTTGCCCCAGTCTTCCAATGGGCGGTTGCTGGTCATCAGCGTTGAACGCAATTCGTGGCGCCGCATGATGATCTCGAACAGGAATTCGCCGCTCCGCTTGGGCAACTGCTTCATTCCCATATCGTCGAGAATCAGCAGATCGGGCTTGAGATATTTTGCCAACACGCGATCGTGTCCCTCGAAGGCCTCGTCGTGCAGGAAGTCGCGCACGCAATCGAAGATGCTGCGGTAGAAGACCGTGTGCCCGGACCGGATCAACGCATGGCCGACGCTCTGGGCCAGATGGCTCTTGCCCACGCCCGGCGGTCCGATCAACAGCACGTCGCGATGCTGCCGCAAGAAGGCGCCGCCGGCCAGGTCGAAGATCTGCTTCCGTTTGATCGAGGAATTGAATCCCCAGTCGAAGTCTTCCAGCGTTTTCGCCTCGCGGAAGGCCGCCGCCTTGACGCGGCGATCGACCTGGCGATCCAGCCGCACCGCGAGTTCGTCCTGGAGAATGAGTTCCAGGAACTCGGCGTGGCTCAGTCGGGATGAGGCGGCTTCCTGCAGACGCACGTCGAGGCTTTCCGCCAACCCGCTCAACCGCAGTTTCTTGAGAGACTCACGAAGGGCTGCATTCATGATCACGCTCCTTTCGGAAGGCTTGAAGGGAACTCAACGAGTAATCGCTCAACGGGCGAATCAACGGATGGCATTCGATAAAATCGAACTGCTGCTGACTCTGCTCGGCGCCGCGTTTGAGGAGTTGTCGCACGGCGCGAAGCCGATAGGCCCCGTGCGACAGCGCCACGCGGCAGGCCCGCTCCAGGGCGTCGGATTCGTGCTTGCCGGCCAACGCCTTAAGCCCCACCAGCGAGCGAATTCCTTCCACGCCGCGGGCCTGCGTCATCGCCTGGGCCCAGTCGCGCGTGTGCGGGCCGATCGCGGCGACTTGCCGCAGCAACGCATCGGCGCCTCGTTCGACGGCCGAGACTTTTTCCCGGGGAATATGCTGATCGGCCGTGCGAAACCGGCCTGGCTCCGCTTTAGCATGCACGGCCACTTGCCGCCACTCGTCGTCGAACAACCGCACCAGCCGCGCGTCCCAGCGAGCCCACAGTTGGCGGCCGAGATACTCGGGCGGCGCCGAGTAAAACGCCTTGTCGACTTCCACGTAGCCGTCGCGATGCACAGTCCGCCGGCCCTCGTGAAAAAAGGGAAAGCGATCTGCCGGCAGCGGCAACAGCGCCGCGCGTTCCTGCTCGAAGCGTTTGCCGACCTGCTCCTTCGTCGTGCCGTGAATCCGCGTGTCGGCGATGTTCGTTTCCCACTCCAAGAGAAAGGCGTTCTGCTCGGCCAGGCTGGCGAACGTCCGCCCGCGCAGGGCGTTGTTCTTGGCGTACTTGACGCCGCTTTCCACCTTCCCCTTGTGCTGCGGCGTATACGGCCTGGTCGGGAGGATGGCCGTGCCGTAGTGCGCGGCGAACGATTGCAGCTTGGGGTGCAACTCCGGGTCGTACCAATCGGCCCGCGTCACGGCGGCCTTGAGATTGTCGATCACCAGCCGTTTCGGCGCACCGCCGAAATGATGGAACGCATTCTCCAGGCAGGCGAGGAAGCTTTCCGTCGTCTGCCGCCAGACCGCTTCGCTGTAGCCCTTCCGCGAGTGGCTCAGCACGATGCGAAACATCCATGGCCGACGCCGCTTGCCGTGCTGGTCGACGATCGGCGCCGCCGTGCCAAAGTCGACTTGCGCCTCTTCGCCCGGCTCGACCTCCAACCGGCGATGCGGCAAAGGGTGCGACTTCCGCAGCCGCTGCAGGAAGCGCCGCACGCTTGAATAGCTAGCCGTGAACTGATATTCGTCGCGCAGATCCTGGAAGATCCGCATCCCTTCCAGGCCCTGTTCGAGCTTGGTCAGGATCAGCTCGCGGAACGGTTCGCAAGCGTTCGTCGGTCCCGGCGAAGCCCGATGATCGGGTTTGGCCGGTTCTGCGTCGCCAGCCGCCACGTAACGGCCTACCGTCTCGCGGTGCACGCCCAACAGGCGGGCGATCTCGCGGTTCGAGTGCCCCGAGGCGTGCAGGTTGCGGATCGTCGTCACTTCAGCCATCTTGAGTTGTCTTGCCATCGCAGCTCCTTTCAGCAGAAGCTGAAAAGAGATGCCGCAAAACGCTCCTCTTCAATGGCCGGTTTTAACCCGATCCTAGGTGGCCGCCTTTACCCGATCCGTGACAGCTGGCCAAGAAGATGCGCCGCCAAGGTCGTGCTTGATCGAGCGCAAATCAAGCTCCCAGCGCCAGTGGTCGTCAAATAGTTCTGGACGCTGGGGGGCGATGCCGCTTCCTAGGAAGAGCCCCTTGCACCCGGCAACTTCGGCACATGCGAAGTCGTCGCACGCTCGGGTTGGACTTCACACGGGGTTGGCTTTATCATGATCGGGAGGAATTTGCGACAGCGTAGTTTTCCGAGGAGGGCATGTCGTGTCTCGCATTCTGGCATTCGTTCTTGCATTCTCCGTGGCGATTCCGTGTCTGGCAGGCTCAAAGCCCATGCCATCCGACACGGCCTTGCGGGCGGCGAAGAAGCTT
>DASZUP010000226.1:0-11692 GCA_035547635.1 Pirellulales bacterium | reverse complement strand
CGTCACGCCGTGGATCGTCGTACCAGGGCCGTATCGCAGCGGGCAGCTCGACTTTCAGGCCGAAAACGTCGCCGCGATGATCGTCAACAACGCTTCGTTCAATTGCATCGCCTGCAAGCTGATCGTCACCTGGCGCGGCTGGCCCGACCGGCAAAGGTTTCTCGACAAGATCTCCGCCGTGCTGGCCGGCGTGCCTCGGCGGCAGGCGTACTATCCCGGCGCCGTCGACCGCTTTCGCCGCTTCACGGGCCAGGAGCCGCAGCAGAACCCTCCCGGCACGCTGCCTTGGACGTTGCTGCGCGACGTCGACCCCGACCGGCAGCCGCAATTCTTCAACGAAGAATCGTTCGTCTGCGTTTGCGCTGAAACTGCGCTGGAAGCGGCCGACGAAATGGAGTTTCTCGATCGAGCCGTCGAGTTCGTCAACCAGCGCGTCTGGGGCACGCTGGGCGCCGGCGTGATGGTTCACCCGAAAACTCGCCGCGGCGCCGAGCGCGAGGAACGCTTTCAGCGAGCCCTCAGCCGTTTGCGTTACGGGACCGTGGCGATCAATCACTGGCCCGCCTTGGCCTATACGATGATGAACATTCCGTGGGGCGGCTATCCCGGCGGCACGTTGGCCGATCCGCAAAGCGGCATCGGCTGGGTCCATAACCCGTACCAGCTTGGCGGCGTCGAGAAAACCGTGCTCGAAGGACCGTTGGTCGTCCGGCCGAAGCCGTTCTGGTTTCCCTCGAACCGGCAAGCCGATCGCCTGGCCTCGAAAGTGCTCGAGCTTTACCGCCGGCCGCACTGGTCGAGACTGCCAGGCGTGTTTTGGGCGGCGCTCAGAGGGTGAAGCGGCGATGCGAGCGGAAGGGAACGAAGTCAGCAAGCTGACGAGAGCGGGCGTCGACTGGCAAAGGACTCGCCGGCCGCACTCGTCGCTGCGCTAGCGGGCGTAAGTTCCCTGCCTCGCTTTCGAGTCGCCGCCAATGATTCGGGCGGCCTGCTCGCGGGTGGCCGGATCGGCGTCCTCGCGCGAGACTTGTTCGACCCGACGCAACATCTGCGGATCCTGGCTGGTAGCCATCAAGGTGACGGCGGCGCAGCGCACTGCTGCGTCGGGATCTCGGCTCAGCCACAGCAGCCAGCTCTTCGCGTCGACGCCGCGCATGCCGGGCAGGGCTTCGGTCCAGCGTCGCCGCTCATCGGGATTTTCCGAGGTCAGGTGCTTCCCGGCCTCAATCTCTGCGGGACCAAAACCGCGCCGTTTCAATTCGGCCTCTGCCGCGCCGGCGCCCGGATGCGCGAGCAGAGCGAAAAGTTGGATCGCGTTCTGCTCTCGCAATTTGGCGCCGCTTGCGGAACGGGCTTCCTCCTCGTCGCTCGATGAAGCGTCTTGCTGGCCACCATCTGCCAAATAGGCGGCTTGATTGGCTGCCGCATGCACGGCGGCCGACGGAGGGGCAAGGCGCCGAGCGAACGACTGACCGGGCGATAAGCGGTGCGGCGCGGCGGCGCTGGCCAGCATCGTTTGCGCGGCGTCGACGTCGTCGAGGACCGTGGACATCGGCGGCAGTTCAGGCGGCGCCAGTTTGGCCAGCGGCAACTCGCTGCGCCCGACAACGGGCAGCGACGAGGGCTTCAAGTCGGCGGCGATCTGGGCCGACAACGCGGCTTCGTGGCGGCGTTGCCAGCGATCTGCTTGCTGGTCGGCATCGAGATGGCCGAGACGCAGCGCTCGCTCGCAATCCGCCACAAGTTGGCTGCGCTCCAGGACGCTTTCGTCGGTGGGCCAGAGGAGGATCCGCGAGACGAGGTCCGCGGCGAAGACTCGCGACGTTGCGTCGAATGCTTCGGCTTCGTCGGCTAACGAGGCCGCCAGAATGCCCAGCTTGGCGCTGGCTGCAGCTCGGGGCATACGGGCCCAACGATTCAGTTCCTCATCCAAGGCCAGACGACACTCGCGGCGAACCAGCTCACGAGGCGAACGAAGGCCGAAGACCAGCACCGGAATGCCTTGGTCGCCCGCCGCGGCGATTTGCCGCACCAGCGCCGGGGCTTCCTCGTCGTTGACGGTTTCCAGCCGCTGTTGCCAATAGCGGGAAGTCCAACGTTGCTGAACCCCATACAGCCACAGGGCCAGCCCCGCGGCCAGCACGACCACGCCCAACAGACGTAGCGACAATCCGAACGCACTTCTCGACTTGAGGGAACTGCTCATTGCATTTGACGCCTTTTGCCCAGTCTGCGGGCTTTGCAGCAGATTGCTCGAGTTGGGGACGCATTGTCTGCGCAGGGCCGTTTCGCCACAAGTCCAGTCAAATCCCATGGCTGCGCGCCTTCCGGGCGGGTGCCGTCGTGTTCAAGTGGAATTTGGCTGTTTGGCCTGCGCCGTGAAAGCCGAATTATCAGTAGGACCGGCAGAGACGGCTGCGCCAGGCTCGACTTACAGCTTTCGCGCGGCGTGCTGCGGTCCCTTCGCTAGATGTTTGGGGGGGATATGACCAGAGTTCTCCACGGACTGATGCACCAAGCCATGGCGCGCCAGGCGGTTTGGGTCGCGCTCGTTTGCGGCGGGATGGTCGCGTATGCGCCTGCGCCGGCTCAGGCTGCGCACCCATCGGGCAGTTCCAGTCGTGAGCTGCGCGACGAGGCCGCCAGAGCGATTCCTTTTGCAAAGCTCGACCGCAATGCAAGGGCTAAGGTGTCCCAGGTGCTCTCCACGACCACGCTCTATCGCCGCTTGCCCGCGCAGATGATCGAGTGCGATCCCAATCTGTACGTGTTTCTGGTCGAGCATCCCGACCTGGTCGTGAATATCTGGGAAGTGCTCGGGATCAGCGAAGTTGTCGTCAAGCGCCTCGGCGAGCAGACCTTCTCGGCCAACGATAAAGCCGGAACGATCGGCCGCATGGAGTTCCTGCATTGCAGCCCGGATTTGCACCTGCTCTATGCCGAAGGCTCCTACGACGGGCCGCTGTTCGGCCGGTCGATCAAAGGCAACACCGTATTGATGTTGCGGAACCGGTATTTCCGCAACGCCGACGGCCGGATTTACGTCCGCTGCCAGCTCGATGCCTTTATGCATGTCGAAAACGTCGGCGTGGGAGTCCTGGCCAAGACCTTTCAGCCGCTCGTAGGCGCAGCCGCCGACCACAACTTCCGCGAGACGGCCGCGTTTCTGGCCAGCGTCAGCCGCGCGGCCGAAGTCAATCATGCCGGCATGCAGCGCATGGCGACCAGGCTGAATGGCGTCGAGGCGGCCGATCGCGAACGATTTGCCGCCCTGACCGAGCAGCTTGCGGTGCGAGCCGCGCTGCTGCAGACGGCGCAAAACGAAGCCCAATCCGGAGGGACGGCGCTGCCGGCGAGTCGAGGCCCGTCGCTGACCACGCGCCGCGATGAGCCCGACGCTCTCGAACGCTGACCGCTGACACGCTCCGCCGAGACGTCCCGCTCAGGCTATCACGTTGACCGCGCCGCCTGGGACGGGCAGCCCCATCAGTTCGCGTTGCTTGATGACGTGCTGGTTGTATTCCGGACTCATCAAGACTGCCTCCAGCACGGCGGGCAACGAGGCGCCTTTGGCGGAAAACTGCTGAAAGACGACCAGAATTCCGTGGTGCTCGCTGTTCATTCCCGTCTGAAGCAGCAGGTTCCGTTGGTACAAGGCATTCTTCGGCGTCATAGCCGTGCTCAGATGCTCGAGTGGCGCCCGACCCGGCCAGTAGTTGCTGAGCATCGCCAGGATCCGCAAGTCTGCCTGCTGTACGGAGACGCCTGACGAAGCCCAAGGCGGAGGCTGAACCGGAGTATACGGCGGCGGCGGTCGCATCGCCTTGGCGGCGAGCAACGCGTTCCAATCCGCGCCGGGCGCGCAATGCGCGGCGGCTGGCGGGCGGTGATACGGGTTGAGCGCGCGCGCGTACCCGATCGGCGGAATCCTGAGCATGAGGCGGCCCTCAGCTTGGGCGAACGACGAACTGTGCGTGGAAGTGCTTGGAGCAACGCCGGCGCTCGGATGCTTGCGCGGCAGGGCGAGAGAATTCCCGCCGAGATTGCCGTGCCGAGCCGGACGTTACGTCCGTTCGAGCAGCCGCATGGCTCGCTTACGTTCAGCCTAGGTTGCGGCGCGCGAGGAGCAAACGCGCCAAGCAGAAAGAGGCCGCGCAGATCGACAGCGCCGCGGGCATTGCAAGGCTTGAGCCGGCTGTATGGAAAACCGCATGCGCGCAGCGAAAACCGCGCGTCGGCATAACCGGGCGTGAACGAAAGTTCACTTTAGAGACTACCCCAAGGCGCCCGTGGCGCCTCATCTACAGCACCGCCGGGCCTGGCATGGCGTGCGGGGCCCGGAGCAGAAAATACGAAAACCGTTAGCGAGCGCCCAACAGATTGCGGCGGCTGCGGCGTTCGGCTCGCAACCGGGCGCGGCGGCGTGTTTCGCTCGGTTTTTCGTAGTATTCCTTGCGACGCATCTCCTTTTTAATACCGCTTCGCTCGACCAGTTTACGGAAACGACGAACGGCCTCTTGGATCGATTCGCGGTCCCGCACGTTCAATTTAACCACAGCTCCTCCTTTGGATCAGACAGCAAAACATACACACTTTCCGCCGAATACATCTCTCATCGGCAGAAACGAATGGGCTAGTGTACACTACCCAACCCGCTTCTGTCCATCCGTTTGAGCCAGGCTTCTCACAGCGCCCAAAGGCGCGGCAACGGCAAAATCTTACCCCCCTTACGCCAGCAACGCTGGAACCACCTCGCCATACACGTCCGTCAGGCGGAAGTCGCGCCCCTGGTACGGATACGTCAGCCGCTTGTGGTCAAAGCCGAGCAGGTGCAGCACCGTGGCCTGGAAGTCGTGGACGTGTACTTTGTCCCGGGCGACGGAGAACCCCAGTTCGTCGGTTTCTCCGTACAGAATGCCGGGCTTCACGCCGCCGCCGGCCATGAACATGGTAAAGCAGTCCGGGTAATGGTCGCGCCCCAGGTTGGCGCTGGCGGCAGTGCGGCCTTCGCGGAATGGCGTGCGGCCGAATTCGCCGCCCCAGATGACCAGCGTGTCGTTCAACATGCCGCGGGCCTTGAGATCGTTGATCAACGCGGTGACCGGGCGATCCATCTTCTCGCACTTCTGCCTTAAACCGTCGCCCAGCGAGCTGTCGGCCCGGGTGCCGTGAAAATCCCAGCCCCAGTCGAACAACTGCACGAACCGCACGCCCTGCTCGGCCAGCCGCCGCGCCATCAGGCAGTTGTTGGCAAAGCTTCCTTCGCCCGGCTTGGCGCCGTAAGCATCCAGCGTGGCCTGAGTTTCCCGAGATAGGTCCATCACCTCGGGCACTGCCACCTGCATGCGAAACGCCAATTCGTACTGCGCTATGCGAGTCAGCGTCTCAGGGCTGCCTAGCTCCTCGGCCTGCAAGCGATTGAGCTCGTTGAGCGTGTCCAGGCTGGCGCGGCGCAGGCTCTGATCCATGCCGGCCGGGTTGGTAACGTACAGCACCGGTTCGCCTTGCGACCGGCACTGCACCCCTTGAAACACCGAAGGCAAAAAGCCGCTCCCCCACACGCTCTTGCCCGCGCTCGGGTTTGAGCCGCTCGAGACCAGCACGATGTAACCCGGCAGGTTCTGGCTTTCCGAGCCCAGCCCATACACGGTCCACGAACCGAGCGACGGCCGTCCGAGCCGGGGCGAGCCGGTGTGCAGCATCAGCTCGGCCGGCGCATGATTGAATTGATCCGTGTGCATCGAGCGGATCACAGCCAGCTCGTCAACCACCTCGGTCAAGTGCGGAATGGCGTCCGACATCCAGACCCCCGCCTGGCCGTACTGGGCAAAGCGGTGTGGCGTGCCCATTAGCTTGGGCGTGCCGCTGGTAAACGCGAACCGCTTGCCTTTGACGAATTCGTCCGGGCAAAGCTCGCCGTCGTGCTTGACCAGCTCCGGTTTGTAGTCGAACAAATCCAGGTGGGGCGGAGAGCCGGCCATGTGCAGATAGATGACTCGCTTGGCCTTGGGCGCGAAGTGGGGCGGGCGAACCGCCAGTGGCTCTGCCTCGGCCGATGGCGCCGCCTGCCCCTCGCCATCTAACAGCGAAGCCAGCGCCATGCCGCCGATGCCAAGCTGACAGTTCTTCAGAAAATGCCGCCGAGTGAGCGCCTCAGCCCGAGCCAATCGAAAATTCATACAACTATCTCCGTGCCAGCGCTTCGTCGAGATTGAGGAGCATGTTGGCCACCACGGTCCACGCCGCCAGTTCCGCCACGTTCTGCCCGGCCGGCGCCGGTCCAATCGGATCCGTCGCCATCCGGGTTGCCTGGTCAGGATCGGCTTGAAACCGGCCGAGCGCCAGTTCATACAGCCGCACGATCGACTGCAATTCCGCCTCGCTGGGCGGCCGCGACAAGCAAAGTTCAAAACCATACCCCGCGCGATCCTGCGCGGTCGAGCTTGCATCGTTTACGATCCGTCGCGCCAAAGCCTGCGCCGCTTCCACGTAAACCGGATCGTTCAATGTCACCAAGGCCTGCAGCGGCGTGTTGGTGCGGATCCGCCGCATGGTGCAGACCTCGCGGCTGGAAGCGTCGAAAGTGGTCATCGAAGGATACGGCGTCGTGCGGCGCCAACTGGTGTACAAGCCGCGGCGGAACTTGTCTTCGCCCGGACTCGTCTGCCAATCGGTCGATCCGCCGAACGCCGACGACAAACCCAGTTTGGGCCGCGGCGGCTGGACGGAGGGGCCATACATCTTGCGGCTCAGCAAACCGCCGACGGCCAGCGCCTGATCGCGCACCATTTCCGCCGAAAGCCGAAACCGCGGCCCGCGGGCCAGCAACCGATTGAACGGATCGCGCTCGCGCAGCTCCGGCGTTTCCTTGGAAGCCTGGCGGTAAGTCGCCGAAGTGACGATCAACCGCAACAACTGTTTCATGTCCCAGCCGTTGCGGCGCAGTTCCAGCGCCAGGTAGTCGAGCAGTTGCGGGTGCGAGGGAAATTCCCCTTGCACGCCGAAATCTTCGCTCGTCTCCACCAATCCGATGCCGAACAACCGCTCCCAGAACCGATTGGCCAGCACGCGCGCCGTGAGCGGGTTCCGCTCGTCCAGCAGCCACTCCGCCAGGCTCAGGCGGTTCGGCTCTTTGCCTGCGGCCAAAGGGTGAAACGCGGCCGGCACGCCTGCCGTCACCTCGGCGCCGCGGTCGAGAAAGTTGCCGCGGATCTGAATGTAGGTCTTGCGTCGCTTGTCGGCCGGCAGTTCGCGCATCACCGGCGTGGTCACGCCCTTGATCGCCGCCGCCTGGCGGCGCAAGTCTTCGACCTTTTTCTTCTCCGCCGCGACCTCCGGCAGATGCTCCTTGTGGTACTTCAACCGCTCGGCGCGTTGCGCATCGCTCAAATCTGCGTGCGTCTTGGGCACGTCGATCTTGATGCTGGGGTTAGGCGGCTCGGCGATGGTTTGCACCAGCAGCGGCTGACGCTGTTCGTCCAGCAGCACCACGCGAAAGCCCTTCAACCGGCTGCCGGTCCCGTTGTCCGTCCGGTTCCAGACGACGACCCGGTCGAGCGCGACGGGCGAGAGCAAGTCGACTTCCCACCAGGCGTCGTCGCCGGCTTTAGTGTGCGTGGTCGATTTGGCCTGGAAATAATCGCCGTCGGTATTGCCGTCGATGGCCAACTGCGCCGGTCCGTCGTAGTCCACGCTGATTTGCGACGCCTTGCCGGCCGGCGCCACGTTCTCGCCAGCGGCAATCGCCTGCACTTCAGCCAGCGAGAGCAGCACGTTCTTGCCGGGCAGTTCCACCCGCACGTACCGGGCGGCCATCGAGCCGGCGTCTTCCTGGATCTGCACCGCCGCCAGCTTCTCGTTCAAAGCTTTTTCGAGCGCCACGGCCTGCGCCTGCAACTCGGCCCGCTTTTGGACCAACTCGGGCGATACCTCTTCGATCGTCGGCGTCTCGTCCTGCCGATCGGCGTCGGCCGTGTTGTTAAAGATGGCGAAGACCTTGAAATACTCTTCTTGCGTGATCGGGTCGTATTTGTGCGAGTGGCACTGGGCGCAGCCCATCGTCAAGCCCATCCAGACCTGCATGGTGGTGTTGACGCGATCGACGACCGCCGCGTTGCGGAATTCCTCGTCGTCGGTGCCCCCTTCGCTGTTGGTCATCGTGTTGCGATGGAATGCCGTGGCCAGCAGTTGATTCTCGCTTGGCTCGGGGAGCATGTCGCCGGCCAGTTGATCGCGAGTGAACTCGTCGAACGGCTGGTTGGCGTTCAAGGCCTGGATCAGCCAATCGCGATACCGCCAGATCACGCGCGGCGGATCCTGAGCATAGCCGGCCGAATCGGCATACCGCGCCAGATCCAGCCAGACGGCCGCCCAGCGCTCGCCGTAGGCGGGCGAAGCGAGCAGACGATCGATCAGCCGCTCGTAGGCGTCCGGCGAGGCGTCGTTAACAAACCGTTCGACGTCATCCAGCGTTGGCGGCAGGCCGATCAGATCGATCGAGGCCCGGCGGATCAGCGTGCGGCGATCGGCTTCGGCCGACGGCTGCAGGCCTTCTCGCTCTAACCGGGCCAGCACGAAGGCGTCGATCGGGTTGTTCATCCCATCGATCTGGGTGACGCGCGGCGGCGCCGTCGGCTGCGGCGGAATGAACGACCAGTGCGGCTGGTAGCCGGCGTCTTGGGCAATCCACCGCTTGAGCAGATCGATCTCGGCAGCGGTCAGCGCGCGGCCCCCATCGAGCGGCGGCATGCGCAGATCAGCGTCGGCGGTCGAGACTCGCTTGATGATCTCGCTCGCCTCGGGCTTGCCGGGCACGATGGCAACGCTGCCGCTGTCCAACTTGGTCACGGCCTGTTCGCGGATATCGAGCCTCAGGCCGGCTTGCAGCGCTTCTTCGTCGGGCCCATGGCAGCGAAAACAGTTCTTCGAGAGCAGCGGCAGCACATCGCGGCTGAAGTTGACCGGTTCTTCCGCACCAACTTGCACCGCCAGCCCCGCGAGCCAGATCGCGGCCGCCGCCAAGACGATGGAGGGCATGGGACGCGCCCAACGCGCCGGCGCGCGGCAGCACCGGAAAACTCCAAATCGACCGAATCGGGATGAATCGCTCACGAGCCTCGAGACTCCTTGGCATGGGGACTGAGAGCCGTGCTCATGCCGCCAGGCGGGCAACTTTCGGGGGGCTTGCCCTATTCTAACTGAAAGTCTGGCCGCCGCCTAATGTTTAGGCACGCCACGAAAATTGCCTGCGTTATGTTTTCACTCTTCGAAAACGGCGAGCCGGATGCGTCAGCTTCCGTGTGGAATCGCTGTGCGCCTTATCATCTCCGCTGACGCGTCCAAGCTGTCTGGTTGGTCAACGTCACCAGGGGACTGACGTCCCCCGCTCGCCAGGAGCGAGCAGAACCGATTGCAGGCAAGTCGGATGCGTCAGCTTCCGTTTTGAACCGCCGCGTTGCACCGCCATGCACCGTAAAACAACTCCATTCAATCGCTCTCGCCCCCTCTGCTGGGTGCGCAAAACCTTAGCAAGTCTTAGCGCCGTTTCAACGCTTTGCTCTCCAGATCACCCCGCCACGCAGATTGGCATCCATTCAGGCAGCGGCAGCGACCACTGCCGTAACGTCGCCTTTCGCTCCTGAGAAAGGACGCACGTTTGCGAAGCAAGAGGATCGCAGTGCAAGACAAACGCAGCCTCAATCTCAGACCATCCGCCCCTGGTACCACAATGGCAGTCCATTCTGATTCTATTGAGCAACTGGCTTGGCGCCGATCGACGCCCCGCAGCGGCCCGAGGTTCGGGCAGACGGCCCGCCGCTTACTGACGGAGAAGGCGTCAACGTCAACGCAGGGACGACTGCCTCCGGCAGCGACTAGCCCCTTAAAAGCTTGCGGAAATTCGCCTGCTGAGAGAGAATCAAGACGTCGGAATGCTCCTGCCAAGGGCAGTCCGATCACGTCGCTTGATCACATCTAAATGACAGGGGGAGAATCATGCCGGTCATCATGATCGCTCTGTGCTTTTCGGCTGTCTTCCTGGTCGTTGTGAATGCCGTTGCCAGCAGCCGCTTCGGAAATGGCGGCGTCTGCCTGTTTTCCTTCTTTGCGGCCATTTTTTTCTCATTCTTTCTTTCGCCCTTCTTGGTTGTCCATGCGGCATTGACCTTTCTGTTAGCCGTTCCCTGCCTTCTGATTCAGGCGAGACCGAAGTTCGTGGTCGGCGCAGCGCTGGCGGCAACGGCGGCCAGTCTGGGCTTCGCCATCTGGCTGCCAACTGCGGAATTGCACGAGAGAGCACAACTTCGGCAGGAGTTCCCGCTGGTGTCGCTATCGACCCGGCTGGCTTATGAGACCCGTGATGCGGCTTCGCTGGAATCCTCGCCCCCGACAATCGCGCTGGCCCCAGGAGTTGAGCAACGTCTGCACCAGTTCGAGAATCAGTCGCATGGCAATTTCCGAAGATACCTGCTCAACTCGCTGCACGAAAAATTCAAAGACGAGTTTGTCAGAGCCCGAGGATTCGGACCAGTTCGCATGATGGGCGTGCGACGCGCAGAGATTGAGCTGCCGGAGCCAAAGCGGATTCCCTTAGCGCCGAAGGCGAACCTTTCCTATGGCGCCGCCATGCAGCCTTTGGCGCCTCCGGCAGACGCTCAGGGCGCCGAGCACGTGCTTCCTCCGCACCGCGACTTGCTCTCGCTACACTTAACGGGCATGGAGGACTTCCTTAATCCCGAAATGTTCGGCTACGTAAAGGATCGAGACCACGTGGCTGGCTTCGATTCGCATCGATTTACGAAGTTGCCGAAGGTCGTCGATCGGAGCCGCGCACGGACGAAGTGGCGAATCGCCCGCCTGGAGCTTATCAGCCTGCTCAAACATGAGTCCCCGGCGGCCTACGTCTCGAACAATCTGCCGCAAATGGACGAGCTTGAACATGCCCCGACCAGGCCGCTGGATGCGTTCGAACAGAACGCGCTCGAACGGCTGCGATCCGAAGAAGACCTGGTAATCGACCAAGCGACCAATCGAATTCGCATGGTCGGCTCGCTTCGCGCCGCCAAAGACTGCACGCAGTGCCACTCGGTTCGACGGGGCGAACTGTTGGGCGCGTTCTCGTACGAATTGACGCCCGGTCCTCCGCCGCCCCCAACGCCCGCCAGGGCGGTTGTAAAGCCGCAAGCTTCTATTTCGGGACTGCGATACGGACCAGGTTGAACGGCTCGCCTGCTTGAGCATTTCTTTGTCGGTTGGAGAGCACGATGAAACGAGCATTCTTTGAATGGAGCGCCATGGGCATATCGGCGCTGGCCATCACGTGCTTCGGCTATTGGGCCGCGTCGAAAATTACCCGCACAGCCGATTCAAGAATGGCTTGGCGTTTTCTCGATGTTTCGCTCTCAGATGGAACCGTTACGCTAGCCGGTCTTGAGGCCATCGAGAAGTCGCTCTCGTTTCTTCCCGAGGATTTGAATCTGCCTGGTTTTGAGTTGCGCTTCGTGACGACCGCCGGCGGCAACCGTATGGGATGGATCAAATTCTCGCTGTTGATTCCGGCATCTATCCTGCTGCTCGCAGCAGCATATCCAATCTACAAGTACCGCAAGCTCAGAAACGCCGCGGCAATCAGCGAGAAGCCTGCCGCCAGCAGCGAGCCAGCCGTCCATCCATTGGACTAGACAGCGAATTCCTG
>DASZUP010000225.1:0-7055 GCA_035547635.1 Pirellulales bacterium | reverse complement strand
TGCCTGCAGAGGCAGCTTGTCCGAGATAATGTCGCTAATGTTTTGATAACCGACGCCCAAAGTGCGAGGCGAGAAATAACCGACAATACCGACGACAACGGCGCCCAGCGCGGGCCACCACCTCCAATGGATCGGCAGACGTTCGAAAGCGTCTTCGATGGCATACACCACTTTCGTTACCCCGACGGCGGCGACGCCGACGATCGCTCCGATTGCAATGTAAACGGCCAAGGCCGCGCCGGTCGGATCCTTCAGTTCCGACATGGCAAACGCCGGCTCGAATCCTTCCAGCATGATATGTACGCTGGCGGCCGCCGCGCTGGCGAGAGCTACTGGAATGATGGATCGGGGACGAAATTCGAAGAGCAACAATTCGATGGCGAGCAGCACGGCCGCGACGGGACTGCCGAAGACCGCCGCCATGCCCGCCGCGGCCCCGGCGGCCAGCAGCGTCTTTCGCTCGGCAGGCGTGGTATGGATCAGTTGGCCCAATAACGAACCGAGGGCGCCGCCGGTCGCGATGATCGGCCCTTCGGCGCCGAAAGGCCCGCCCGTTCCAATGGAAATTGCGGCGGAAACAGGTTTCAAGAAAGTCAATCGCGCCGGTATCCGGCTTCGATTCACCAGCACCTGCTCCATGGCCTCAGGGATCCCATGGCCGCGAATCGCCTTCGAGCCGTATCGGGCCATGACCCCCACCAGCAGAGAACCCGCCACGGGAACGATAATTACGAACCAGCCGAGTTGGTTCTCGGCCGGCGAGCGATACGAAAGCGAGTATTGGCCGAAAAATGCCAGGCTGGTGATCGCATTGATCAGACCTACGAGCAAGACCGCCACGAATGCCGCCGCGACGCCGAGCGCTAATGAAATGCCGCAAATTTTTAGCACGCGCCTGTCCACAACCGCGTACATGGGCGGGACTTGTGCTTCTTCAGCGACCGCATCCAAGGACGGAGTGATCGTCAACCCATCAGTGGTGGCGGAACGGGCGTTTTCGCGGGCGTCCATCTTCCATTACCTCACTCTCGAGACTTCTGCGTTTCTCTCGATCATCGAGGGCTCGACGCAAATGTCAACCCAAACCGGGCGCTACAGTTTGTGGGCGCGCACGGGCAGGTTTGACAATCAGGGGTGCGCCAAGCCAGCCAGGATCTAAACTCAACGGTAAACGCTTTCATCCAAGGCAGCTTATTTTGAGCCTCGAGCTCAATAGTGGCAGCCGGTCGCTCGTCGGATGGAAACGACCAACCGAGGCGCAGAAGCATGTCTCCGGCTAGACAATTCGCAACCAAAGGTACAGGCTCGGCCTCCGACGCGTGGCCATGCACCGCGCAGGCGGCGCGAGCGATCGATGACAGCGCGCTCTGCGGGTCGAGTTCGTTAAGCGGTTGCGCAGCGGGCGCCTCACGCAGCGACGATGATTTTCAATCGACCTCGGATTTGTTTGCGGGAACGTTTCGGCGCCGTTTCGCGCTAAGAGTTGCTAAGGTTTTAAGCACCCATCAGCGGGGTTCCGCATGCGAGCCCGCATGGCTTCGCGCCGCCGCAGCACGAGCAAGTACTGCCAGTCCAACGAGGCGCCACTCGATTGAGCGGGCAATGAACAGGCAGCGCCCGGCGAAACTCGGCGCGATCGCCCGTCCGGAGAGCTTCAAGGCGCGAAATCAATCACAGCTGCGAACGCTTGCGAGGTTTGCTGTTGCTTCAGAGCTCACGATCGCCCCGGCGCCGAGCCACGCAATTCATGGCCCGCTTTTTGCATCGCTTGTCGCGGAGAGCCTGCGAAGCGCGTCAGCAGCATAACAGCGACGCCGTCTTCGCGGGGCCTGGCAAGGGAGCGCACAGGCGACTGCAAACACAGGGGGCTGCAAACTTCAACGAGGAGGCATTCAGTCATGTGGCATCAACGAATTCAACTGAGTTGCATCGCGGGAATGCTCGCGGCATCGTGCATGTTTTTTGTCGGCGGCAGTGCAGCCAAGGCCCAGTACCGGGGGCCTCGCGAATACCCGTACGGCGGCGCCCGCCCAAACTACAGCAGGGCGGATAACGAGCAGATAGCGCACGAAATCACCTCGCTTTCAAAGGCGCGGTTGCGCGGCGAGGACGTCCGTGCTTACGAGTTGCCAGAGCCAACGCGGGAGTATGCCGAGGTCTATGACAGCCGATACTACGAGGCGCCGGCGCCCTTGGACGTGGAATATGTGGCGGAACCAGAGCGGCCTGGCGCCGATGATCAGCGGCCGGTGCGCGCGCCGTCGGCCGGGCATACCGACGTGCCGCCGCCCTACGGACGGTTTCCGATCGGCCGTTCCGTTATCGGCGGAGAGGACCGTCCGGACGCGCCCGGCTACACGAGCCATGCGGGCCGCGACAGTGCGCTGGCCAACGGCTACTATCGCCGAGGCGTGGCCGAGTTCACCGGCGGACGAGGACAGGGCGTGCGGTTGGACGACTTATACCCGCTTGACCCGAGCGTCAACCCGAGAGCCTATCGGGGACACTACGACTATCGGACCTACAACGACCAGATCAGCCAGGTTGAAGACGACCGCGACACGGAAGCGTTCATTCGGCGCGAGATGATGGTCCGGCCCGGCGCCAACCTGCGAGTCTCCAGCACGGGGACCTACACGTTCCGCAACTACGTCGACTACGGCAACCAGGTTCTGTCACGATTCCGTTTGCCGGTCCATCGACGTTATCAGGACCTTAGTCAGTAAGAGTTGAACGAGTCAGCCCCGCTGGCGCTGGCGCCCAACAGCGGAAACCGCCGCTATACGGTTCGCAGATTCTTGATTCGCAATCCCCGCCGCACGCGAGTTCTCGCACGTGCGGCGGGGCTATTTTTGTCGGCAGCCCGCCTTCCGAACGCCGTACATGGCCGGTATGTGCCAGGCGGGTGCTGAGCCGCGAGATATCAGCCGCGGCGGTTTTGACCTTGGCCGTTTAAGCCGATCTACTCTAGAATGCAGGCAAACTGGGCAAGTCTTTCCGAACCGTTCAGCTCAGGCATGTCGTATCGCTCCTTCAAACGCTATCTGGGCGAGACGCATCTGGAGCGCAAGCTCCTGGTGCTCTTCGGCGTTTGCCTGTTTGGTCTGATCGCCGCCAGCTTCTGGGTTTACAGCAGCCAGACCGACGCGCTCGTCTCCAAGCAGAATCCGTCTCGTGGGCGATTGCTTGTCGAGACGATCATGCTGGCGACCCACTGGGAAAAGATCGACTTGGCTCAGGGCGGCGGGCTGAGAGACACCCGACGCTCGTTCGATTGGGAACCGTATTACGCAGTGCTCACGTCGAACTTGAAGAACCTCGATTACCAGTGGAAATTCATTCGCCCAGCCAGCACGGAAGAAGACAAGCGGCCAGCCGACGAGTTCGAAGCCAAAGTCGTCGAAGAGTTCTTGCGAGCTCCTCCCCCGTCGAGCGAACACGAGGAACAAGATAACTTCAGACGTCGCTTCACGGCCGATGGCCGCCGCTATGAATACTTCCAGCCCGTATACGCTACACATGAGCTTTGCGTGCAATGTCATCAGCTTGCCGTACCCGGCAATAAAGAACTCGCGGAAAATGACCTGATCGCCGTCGCCAAGGTCAGCATTTCCAACGAAGCGACGCTCGCAGATCAAAGCATGAACCGGGCGATCCTGATCGCCCTGGGCATCACCACAACGTTCCTGGCCGTGATCGCCGCCTACTTGATCATCCGGTACGTAATCGTCAAACCGCTGAATCACCTACGCGAGGTCAGTGACGCCGTCAGTCACGGCAGTCTCGATCAACGGGCCGAGATCCATACCGCTGACGAGTTCGAGGACCTGGCGGTGGCGTTCAATCGCATGCTCGGCAATCTCGTAACCGCACAAGACGAGTTGCGCCGCTTGAACAGCAACCTGGACCTGAAGGTCGACGAACTGGCCCAGGCCAATATGCAGTTGTTTGAGTTGAACCGGCTGAAGAGCGACTTCCTGGCGACGATGAGCCACGAACTGCGCACGCCGCTCAACAGCATCATCGGCTTCAGCGACGTGCTGAGCTCGATCAAGTCGCTCGACGACAAGCAGCGGCGTTACGTGCAGAACATCCAGAAGTCCGGCAAGATGCTGCTGGACATGATCAACGACATTCTCGATCTGGCCAAGATCGAAAGCGGCAAGATGGAAGTCCGGCCCAGCGACTTCCGCATCGAGCACGTGATCGGCGCCCAGTGCGACATGGCCCGGCCGCTCACCGAGCGCAAGAACATCGACCTGGACGCCGAAGTGCAGCCCGGCTTGCCGGAGTTGTACCAGGACCAGGGCAAGGTCCAGCAGATCCTCAATAACCTGTTGTCCAACGCCATCAAGTTCACCCCGGAAGGGGGCCGGATCATCGTCGCGGCCAGGCGCAGCGATTCGGACCGACTGGAACTGACCGTGGCCGATACCGGAGTCGGCATTGCCGACGAAGACCAGCGCTGGATCTTCGAGAAATTCCGGCAAGGGCGCACGGTCATGCCCGGCGGAGACGCCATGACGCGGGAATACTCGGGCACCGGTTTGGGCTTGTCGATCGTCAAGGAATTATGCAAGCTGTTGGGCGGCGATATCACGCTGGAAAGCGAGTTGGGCAAGGGAAGCACCTTTACGGTCGCGTTGCCTTGGACGATCGCCGATCAAACGGGCGTCGACTCGTCGCTGAGCGCTTTGACCATGCCGCGACGCGATGGTTTCGACTCCGTCAGCGACGGCGCGCCGTCGGCGGCCCTGCCAGGCGGGCAAGCGTAAACCGCTGGGGCGAACTTCGCCGGCGCCCGTCTCCTCGAAACGAACGGGCGCCATGAGCAAGCTATCTGAGAACTCGTTGTCTGAAGTGCAGTTGTTCACCGACGGCGCCTGCAGCGGCAATCCCGGTCCCGGCGGCTGGGCTTTTATCCTGCGGCATCCCGGCTCCGGAAAAGAGATTGAACGCTCCGGCGGCGAACGCGAGACGACGAACAACCGCATGGAATTGACGGCCGTGGTGCGCGGACTCGAAGCGCTGACGCGGCCGACGCACGTCGAACTGCTCACCGACAGCGTCTACGTCGGCAAAGGCCTGAGCGAGTGGATGGCCAAGTGGAAGGCCAACGGCTGGCGGCGACGCGAAGGCAAGCGTTGGGCGGAAGTCAAGAACGAGGATCTCTGGCGGCAACTCGATGAACTGGTCGCCCGCCACCAACTGCGCTACACGCGCGTCGCAGGACACAGCGGACACATTGAAAACGACCGTTGCGACGAACTGGCCGTCGCCGCCTATCAGGAGTTTCTTAAGAGGGAGTAGGGAGCTGGAGTAAGGAGTTGGAATGTGAGAACTTGCTCGTTTTTGCGACCAACTCCCTGCTCGCGCCTGCGGCCGCTAGAATAGCGGAATGAGCGCAGCCGAGAAATCCGCCGCCGAACAACTGGCTACGCCGGTTCAATTCCTCAAAGGAGTCGGTCCGCAGCGCGCGGAACTGTTGGAGCGGCTCGGGCTGCGCACGGCCCGAGATCTGGTCTTCTTCTTTCCGCGAGACTATCAGGACCTCAGCGATCTCAGCGGCGTCGAGGGGCTGCAGTCGGGAGAAATGGCGCGGATTCGCGGCGTGGTGGCCGAAGTCGACCAGCGCATGGCGGGTTCAGGCACGCATATTCTCGGCGTGCTGGTGCGCTGCGGCGAAGGCTGCATCCGCCTGCTGTGGTTCAACCAGGCGTACATGCGCCAGCGATTCTCCGTAGGACACGAGCTACTGGTGACCGGCAAACCGAAGCTCAACGGCGGAATGTGGGAGTTTTCCCATCCGCTCGTACAGTGGCTGGAGCCCGGCGAGGAAGAGCAGGGGCGCAAGCTATTGCCCGTCTATCCGCTGACCGAAGGTCTGAGCCAGGGGCAGGTGCGGCGCGTGATGGAGTCCGTCGTGCCGGCGTACGTCGAAATCCTCGATGAGGTTTTCCCAGCCGAGTTTCTCGCCGCGCACGAGCTTTGGCCGCTCCGCCAGGCTTTGCCTCAGATCCACTTTCCTGCTGACCGAACGCATCTGGAACAAGGCCGGCGGCGCTTGATCTACCAGGAACTGTTCGTGCTGCAGTTGGCATTGGGTTTGAAGCATCGTCAACTGCAAGATCAGCTCCGGGCGCCGCCATTGGAAGCCACCGCCAAAATCGACGCCCGCATTTGCCGCCTGTTTCCCTTCGAGTTAACGCCGGGACAGCGGCAGGCGATCGACGAAGTATCGGCCGACATGGCCCGGCCGCATCCGATGAACCGCCTGCTGCAAGGCGACGTCGGCAGCGGCAAGACGATGGTCGCGGTCTATGCCATGCTGCTGGCCGTGGCGCACGGCCGGCAGGCGGCGTTGATGGCGCCCACCGAAGTGCTGGCGCGGCAGCATGCGGAAACGCTCTCCGGCGTATTGGCCGCCAGCCGGGTCCGTTGGGCCGTACTTTCGGGCGGATTGTCGGCCAGCGAACGTCAAAAGACGCTTGCCGCGTTGGCGGCCGGCGAGCTCGACGTGGTCATCGGCACCCAGGCAATCGTGCAATCTGACGTGCAGTTCGCCCGACTGGGCCTGGTGGTGATCGACGAGCAACACAAGTTCGGCGTGCGGCAGCGAGCCAGCTTGAAACAGTCGGGGCTCGATCCGCATTATCTGGTCATGACCGCCACGCCGATCCCGCGCACCGTGGCGTTGACTTTATTCGGCGACCTCGACGTCTCCACATTGCGCGATGCTCCGCCCGGCCGGCAGCAAGTGAACACTTACCTGGCTGCGCCGGAACAGCGCGATCGCTGGTGGGAGTTTTTCCGCAAGAAGCTGCAAGAAGGCCGGCAAGGTTACGTGATCACGCCGCTGGTGGAAGCCTCGGAAGAAGTCGCGGCGGCCAGCCTGGACGAGGCGTACGAATCGCTGGCCCATGGTCCGCTCGAGGCCTGTCGCCTGGGTTTAGTGCATGGACGGTTGGGTTCCGCCGAAAAGCTGGCGGTGATGGACCAGTTCCGTCGCGGAGAAATTCAGGTACTGGCCGCCACCACGGTCGTCGAGGTTGGCG
>DASZUP010000224.1:0-5751 GCA_035547635.1 Pirellulales bacterium | reverse complement strand
CGTACGCCTCGCCCCGGGCCATGGGGGCGGAGAAGTGCAGATAGAATTTCAGTTGGTTCTCGGGCAGCCGATCTCGCGAGGGGAAAATCGCGGCGACCTTCGTCGGTTCCCCCACGGGCGCCGCAGGAATCTTGAAGTCCTTGCTCAGCGCAGATGCTTCGCCCTTATCCGATATCGAGCGAAACACCGCGCGGTAGGTCACGCCCGGCTCGAGCGCGAAACGCGGCGTGAAGATCAAACGCTCGTTTTCGATCGCGTACCGACCCAGCAGGGCGGGCCGGGCATCATTGCCGGCCGACTCGGAGGCGACGTACACGGCGAACCGGCGTTGCCAGGCGGACGGACCTTCCGGCAACTGCGCTAGCAGCTCGTAATCGGCCGCAGAAAGACCGACGACCTCGAACACCCGGCGTCCATCGCCTGTTTTCGCCAGACGGATTTCTGTTTCTGGCGCCGCACTCTTCTCATCCGCACGCGAAATGGCGGGGAAGGCCTGGCATGTTGTGGCCAGGCACACGCCCAGCCAGATCAAGGAGCGTCGAGCAAGACAACCGCCCATCAAAAGACTCCAAGCGCGGAGATGCGAAGCCCGCTTGACTTGCCGCAACCCGTCACGCTAAGGCAGTGGCGCCAGGGCGCTGCTTCGCCAAATGCCGCCCGGAGGCGCTCCGGGCGGCTTTCATACAAGACGAGTGCTCGCGGCGCGCCGGTTTTGCGCCACATTGCAATCACACGACGGGCGACCTACGGCAGCTCGACGGTCTGCAGGTTGAGCTGACCGCTCTCACTGCGGACAAGCAGCAAGGCGCGATCCTTGTCGTCCTTGTCGAGGTGCTGGACTCCCTGCAGGCCTTCAATCGTCTCGTAATCGACGCCGGCCTTGTCGGAGACTCGCTTGGCAAGGCCTTCGGCGTTTTCGAAGCCTTCCGTCGGAATCTTCATCACGCCGCGGCTGCTGTTGGCCATCAACAGCCAATCGTGACCGTCCTTCTGATAGACGACCATGTCGAGCGGCCGATTGCGATTGCCCAGTTCGGCGATGGTGGTGCCTTTGACCTTCTCGCCCGGCTCCAGCGCCGAGAGGGGAATCTTCACCAGCGGCGTGCAAGTGTAAGCGGCCAGCAGGTATTCCTGGCCCGCGAGGTTGTACGGGGCAAACGTGCGGACCGGCGAGTGCGTTTCGAACTTGCCGTGCGATGCGTGGTAGATTTCGATGCTGGCGCCGGCGTCCGTCGCCTTGAACGGGAACGGAATCGAACGCAGCTTAGAGGCGAACTCCTCGTTCGAAAGGCCCGCGACTAAGACGCGGCCGTTGATGTACGCCAGGTCGGTGATCGACTCTTGACGCTGGCTGTTGCCGCGGCGGTCCTTGGCGTCTTTGCCCGGAGCATTAGGCAGTTCGGCTCGGGCGTATTTGACCTTCTCCAGAGACAGGTCGGAGAGCTTGCCCGTCGTATCGATGCGGACGATGGCCGGCGCGGCGTCGGGACCGCGCCCGCGCGAGACCGAGAAGTAGGCCGTGCCGGAAGCCGGGTTGACGGCCATGTCGTTGATCAGGATCTTGTCGGGCGTCGTTCCCAACAAAGATGCGATCTTGGCGTCGACTTTTTCGACCGTGAGGGGCCCTCTCGACGACGTCTCCGAGCGATCGCCCGTGTCGATCGCGAAGATCGCCGCTCCTTGCGGATCGCCGACAAACAGCACGCCGTCGGAGCCGAAGGCCAAGGGCCCGGCCGACTTCAAGTCGGGTTGTCCTTGTTTGTCCAGCCCTTGGGCCAGACCATCGGCATAGAGCGCGCCAGCCGCCATGAAGACAATGGCCAGCGCGGCGCCGAGTTTACGCATCGTGTGCAACATCTTGCGTCCTTTCTCGAAACAGGTCGGTGGGTCAGACGCGGCATTACCGTGACCGCTCGGTTCCCGGCGCGATACAGTATAAGGCCTGCTGGGTGCGGAGGAAGAGTCGGCCGCCGGAAATAGCCGGCGAAGCTAAGGTGTAGTCTCCCAACCGGTTCTCGGCAAGCAGCTTGAATTCGGCCCCCGCCGGCACGACGAATGTCGTCCCCTCCTGATTGGTGAAATAGAGCTTCCCGTCGCCCGCTACCCCGGAAGCGGTGAATTTTCCCGCTAAGCGTTGGCGATAGACGACCTTCCCGTCCGCGGCCGCATAGCAGGTCAACACGCCGGCTTCATTATGTACATAGAGATACTTGCCATAAAGCAGCGGAGAACAGACGTACGGACCGCCCGAAGGGACTGACCACGCGGCGTTGACCAAAGCGGCTTGATCTTTGCCGACGGGCGCAACCGCCGTGACCGGTCCGCTCTTTCCCGAAGTGGCGAAGATCAGGCCTCGGCCGAAGACAGGGCTGGGCGTTACCCAACCGGTCATGCCGCCCAATTGCCAGATCAACTCTCCCGTATTCGGATCGTATGCTCGCAGCTCGTCTTGAGCGTTGACGATCAATTGCCGAGCTTGGCCGAACGGCACGACGATGGGCGTGCTCCACGAGCGATACAGATCACGGCGGTCGGTCTTCCAAAGCGTCGCGCCGTCGGCCAGATTGACCGCCAGCAAATAAGAATCGAATGAGTTGAAGCGATCGCCATCGTGGTCGCAAACGACGAACACTCGCTCGCCGTCAATCACGGGCGAACTGGCCAGCCCCAGTTCGGACTCGAAGCGACCGAGCGGGACGCGCCACAGCTTTTGCCCCTGTTCGTCATAACAAACCAGTCCCGCACGCCCGAACAGAGCCACAATTTTTCCGCTGGCGGCGGCGGGCGTTGCCGCAGCGTGGCCCGTCATTGAGGATGCGACTTCCGGATCTTCGTCTTCTATTTCCCGCGTCCAGCGCAGCCGCCCGCTGCGGCGATCGAGGCAATGCGTCAATCGTCTGGCGCCGTGGTCGAGACTGGAAGTGAGAAACACGCAATCGCCGGCGACGATCGGCGAAGAGAAGCCTTCGCCTTCAACGCTCGCTTTCCACTCGACGTTGAGCTCGGGAGCCCATCGGACCGGAAGCGGGGCTTCGTCCGATACGGCGTTGCCGTCTGGTCCGCGCCAACGCGGCCAATCTTCCGCTCGAGCCGGTGCGAGCGAAAGGAAGAAACAGACGACGAAAGCCAGTTGGATGCGCATGCGATCTGGGGGCTGCCGTTGCTGGAGGCGAGCGGCCTTGACTAGCGGCTCCTTATCCTACTGTGCCTCAGAGCGAGGGGCAAAGACCCCTGCGCCGGGCGGCAAACATGCGAAGGCGCGCAAGGTCCGGCGTTTGCTCCGGCTTAGGAATAGGAGCCTGGCAAAGCCGGGCGGCCAGGATGGCCGTCTATCCGGCCGATCGCCACAGTTCAAAGCCGAGCCACATCAAGCCGGCATCGATCGCCACGTGGCTTAGCCACGGGCCGTATAAACTCCGCGTGCGCTGGTAAATCCAGGCCCACAGCAAGCCGCCGACCGCGACGCACAGCGAGAAAAGCCACGTAGCGAGACCATAGCTTTTCAGGAATCCGCCGACCACCAACACGTGATGGGCCATGAACCCCAGGCTCGAAATGACGGCGGCGGCGGCAAACGGCAGACTGCGACGCAACTGGCCGAACACGAACCAACGCCAGTAGTATTCCTCCAGCAGCGAGTGCAGCAGCGAAATGAACGCAGCCAGCGCCAGATACTTTGCCGGCGAGTCGACGCGAAAGTCGACCATCTTCTTCGCAATCTCAACCGGCGCCGATGCCAGGATGGGACTCGTTTTGAGATAGCCGTAGTACAGGGCCATCATCCCGGCGACGACGATCAGTCCCAAGGCCAGGCCCTGCCCGACGCCGTTTGAAGACGGCGCCGCAGGCCGCAGCCGCCGACGTTGCCAAAGCGCGACCCAGCAGACCGGAAAGGCAAACTGCAGCAGCTTGCCGCCTGCGTAAACGACCTGCGCGTACGATGACCCCGCCAAGAGCACGAAGTAGGCCCACGTGGCCGCCGTTGGAAAGATGAGGGCCAGCAACACCGCCTGCCAGTCGGCGCTGGTCAGCGGTTCGCGTGATCGATCAGCAGCGTTGGTCATAGGCGCCGTGGGATTTCCTGTCGAGGGCCGCGAGAGGCATGGCGGACGGTTTCGGTTGTTGCGTTGAAAAACTGTGAATTGTTGTGCCGACTTTCGATCACAACCTGAGGCGCCGGCCGCGTCGCATTGCCGGAACATCCGCGAAATGCTGCACGGAAACGGGCACGCTATTTGCCTTCATGTAGCTTCGTCTTCGCCCGGTTTGCGAGGACCGGAACGAGAACCCGCCATGGACGCTAACCCCAGACGACACGCCATGAAGAAGCAACATCTTGTGCCACAAAGCAATCAACCTCATCAGTTTACCAACGCAACCATGATAGCAAGCGCCCCTGGCGGCGGATCGATGCTGCTGACAAAACAAGCGTACACGGCGCTGAATCTGGGCAACCGGATTTGGTTTTCATTTATGTGGTTTTTTGTCGGCATCGTTTCCACCTACGACGCGTACCTGGGCGTGCGTTACTGGGAAAGCATGCCCAATATGGAACGCAATCCCGTTTGTTTGTATTTGATCGAGCTCGCCCACGGCGACGCCACCTTGTTTTTGGGCTGCAAAGCGGCGGGGACGGTGCTTGTGCTGGCGGCGATGGCGCTGTTTTACCTTCGCAACCCGAGATTCGCCCAGCGCATTGCCTGGGGCGTATTCTCTTTTCAGTTCGGATTGCTGCTCTATCTGACCTTGGCGACGTCCTAACCGCCGCGCAACGCGAGAAAATGAAACAGGGGCGACGGGGCGCGGACGGACTTCGGTCCGTGCTTGAGCGGATGGTTTGCAACCCTGGCGAGGCCCGCGCGGTTTAGCCCGGATTGCGCACGGAACGGTCGAGACGAAGCACAAACATAACGGCGGCAATCAGTTGCAGGAAAACACACCAACCCGAAGCGCGAGCGAGGGACTTCGACGCGACATCGTTGCCATTCCCTCGCTTGCGCTTCGGGTTAGTGTCGCCCGTGCGCAATCCGGGTTGGCGAGCGTCGAACGCGCGACGAGCCGCGCCCGGCTTCAGGCGCGGCTCGCGTTGAGCTTCGCGTTTCGAACGATGATGCGGCTTAGCTGATGGTCAGCGTGAAGGTTTGAGCCGCATTGGGCGAGTTGCCATTGCTGGCGTCGATGTGGATGGTATAGCTTCCCGCCGCCGCATCCGTCGTACTGGCCAACGTGGCGGTGCCGTCGCCGTTATCCACTAAGGTCACGCCCGTAGGCAGCGTATCCGCCGTGGTAATCGCCGGGAACGGTCCGCCCGTGGTTTGCACGATGAAACTGCCCGCCGTACCGGCCGTAAAGGTCGTGTTATCGGCGCTGGTGATCGTCGGCGGACCGACAACCGTCAGCGTGAACGTTTGGGTCGCAGCCGGCGAAACGCCGTTGCTGGCGGAGAGGTGGATGGCGTAGACGCCGGCGGGCGTGGCGGCGGTGCTGGCCAGCGTGGCGGTGCCGTTGCCGTTGTCCACTAACGTGACGCCCGTGGGCAGGCTGTCCGCCGTAGTGATCGCGGCGTCCGGCACGCCGGTGGTCTGGATGGTGAAGTCCGTCGCAGTACCAGCCGTGAAGCTGGCGTTGTCGGCGCTGGTGATCGCCGGAGCGGTCTCGACGGTGAGCGTGAAGACCTGGCTCGCCGCGGGAGTCTGCCCGTTCGCCGCATCGATCGTGATGTGGTAAACACCCGCGGGCGTGGCGGCGGTG
>DASZUP010000223.1:0-7906 GCA_035547635.1 Pirellulales bacterium | reverse complement strand
GCCGACCCGCTCGCCGGCGTGGACGGCCACGTGGCGTTTTGATCAGGTCGTTCGCGCCGACCCGGCGAATCCACTGCGCAATTGGACGCTGAACGGCGACTTTGGTTTGAGCGACGGCAATCCGAACCCGATCCACTGGTTCGCCAACATCGCGCTGGTTGCGAACGGTCCAATCCGCGGCCGCGAGCACGATCTGTTCGGCATCGGCTATTATCACCTCGGCGTCAGCGGCTTGCCGGTCCTCGAGGCGCTCGGACTCAGCGCCGAGAATGGATTCGAGGTGTTCTATGATGCGGCCGTGACGCCTTCTTTCCGCCTCACGCCTGACCTGCAAGTTCTCAATCCCGCGCGACGAGGCGTCGCCACGGCCGTGCTGATAGGCGTGAGGGCCAGGTTGTCATTTTAGCTCGGCCGCTCTTACCGTTGCGTCAACGCTGCCGCGCGGTCTTCATGCCGATCGGCGGTGAGAGTGCTGAACGGGACGAGGTTCATATCGGCTACGCACCCATGTGGAAACCAGAGAACGACAACTTGCCCGGTCGCGCCCGCGCGCTGCGCCAGTCGGTGAGCGGGCCAGGCAATTGCAGCCAGGCTGCTTCCATCACGCGGGAACGTGACGGCTACTGTACGGCCAACGGCACACTCCGATGAATTGCCGGCCGAATTGCGAAGCTGAGCGTACAGTTGTCCTCACGCTCCGCCGTGAGGGAACCAGGAATGGACGCCGCAGAACGACATCCGTGCAGCGCAGGGCCGGCCGTAGGCGCCGAATCCTATCGCCGCTTCCATCACGCGGGAGCGTGATGGCTACTGTACGGCCAACCGCAAGCTCCGGTGAATTGCCGGACGAGCCGCGAAGCTGAGCGTACAGTACTCCTCACGCTCCGCCGTGAGGGAACCAGGAATGGACGCCGAACGAACGCGCGAGCCGTTGCTGCCGTTTCCTCCCTTTTGATTGCCTGGCTGGCGCCGCGGTCGTTGAGCGAAACGGATTAACGGAACCGGTCCCATCGCGAAAAAGACAGCTCGATTTGACTTCAATTCAAGTCCAAGCAACACTGGTGAAACGCCGTAGACTCTGACGTACAAGGGCGGGAGATCGCTTCGCAGCCGTTTTGTACCGCAGCCGCAATCAGGCCTTCGACCAGGTTCTTCTCTTCCCGCCCGGTCCGTTGATCGAGAGCCGATCTCACCATTCATTACCCACGACTCCACGAATAGGAACAAGGCGCCGCCATGATCCTTAGAGCTTCTGGTCTGATGTCCAAGTTCGAGGTCCGGCGGTTCGTGCTCGCGGCCATGCTGCTGCTCGGCGCCGGGGCCGCGACGGCCGAGGAACGTCCGGCAGGGCAGGTTGGTTCTGACGAGGTCGAGCGTAAGCATCGCTCGCACCTGCCATTGCCGAACACCGTGCGGCCGAACCTGGTGACTTACGACGCGAAGAGTCCGGACACGCACTTTCCGCCGATCGAACAGTTGCGGCCGCCCAAAGGCGCGCCCAACGTGCTGATCGTGTTGATCGATGACGTCGGCTTCGGCGCATCGAGCACGTTCGGCGGGCCGTGCCAGACGCCGACATTCGACAGACTGGCCGCAGGCGGTTTGCGATACACCCGCTTCCACACCACGGCCCTCTGTTCGCCGACACGGCAGGCCCTGCTTACCGGACGGAATCACCACTCCGCAGGGATGGGCGGAATCACGGAGATTGCCACCGGGGCGCCGGGCTACAGTTCCGTGCGTCCCAATTCCATGGCCCCCCTGGCGCAGACGTTGACGCTCAACGGCTATTCCACTTCACAGTTCGGCAAATGCCACGAAGTCCCCGTCTGGCAGACCAGCCCGGCGGGCCCGTTCGATGCCTGGCCTTCGCGGGGCGGAGGCTTCGAATACTTCTACGGCTTTCTCGGCGGCGAGGCGAACCAGTGGTATCCGACGCTGTTTGAAGGGACGACGCCCGTTGACGTCAAGAAGACGCCGGACGAGGGCTATCATCTTGTTGAGGACATGACCGACAAGGCGATGAAATGGATCGCCCAGCAAAAATCGCTGGCGCCCGAAAAGCCGTTCTTCGTCTACTTCGCCCCCGGCGCCACGCACGCGCCGCATCATGCGCCGAAGGCCTGGGCCGACAAATACAAGGGAAAGTTCGATCAAGGTTACGTCAAGCTGCGCGAGGAGACGTTCGCCCGGCAGAAGCGCTTGGGCGTGATTCCGCCCGACTGCCAGCTCACCGCATGGAACAAGGAGATCCCGACCTGGGACGAAATGCCGGACGCGTTCAAACCAGTGCTCGCTCGCGAGATGGAAGTGTATGCGGGGTTTCTCGAGTACACGGATCACCACGTAGGTCGCATCGTCGACCTGCTGGAAAAGCTCGAGATTCTCGACGACACGCTGATCTACTATATCTGCGGCGACAATGGGGCCTCGGCCGAAGGCTCGATCAACGGCTGTTTCAATGAGATGAGCTATTTCAACGGCCTGCAGGCGCTGGAGACGCCCGAGTACCTCACCCAGCGGCTCGACAAGCTCGGCGGACCGGAGTCGTACAACCACTACGCCGTGGGCTGGGCGCATGCGATGTGTACGCCCTATCAATGGACCAAGCAGGTCGCCTCGCACTGGGGCGGAACGCGCAACGGCACGGTCGTCCACTGGCCGAACGGCATCCGAGACAAGGGCAAAATGCGCACGCAGTTCACCCACGTCATTGACGTGGCGCCCACCATCCTGGAGGCGGCCGGCCTGCCGCAGCCGGAGTCGGTCAACGGCATCCAGCAGGATCCGATCGAGGGGACGAGCATGCTGTACTCGTTCAACGACGCGACAGCGAAGGAACGCCACGCAACGCAGTACTTTGAGATTCTCTGCAATCGCGGCATTTACCATGATGGCTGGACCGCCGTCACGAAGCACCGCACGCCCTGGGCGGCGGCCACCGCCCACGTTCCCGCCTTCGACGACGACGTCTGGGAACTGTACTCGGACAAGGATTGGACCCAATCCAATGACCTGGCGAAGCAGATGCCGGAGAGACTTCACGACCTACAGCGTCTGTTCCTGATTGAAGCGGCGCGTCACAAGGTGCTGCCTTTGGACGACCGGGTCTTGGAGAAGATGAACCCAGACACCGCCGGTCGGCCGGTCCTGATCAAGGGAGATACGCAACTTCTATTTGAGGGCATGGGGCGGCTGCTGGAAAACTGCGTGTTGAGCATCAAGAACAAATCGCATTCTGTGACGGCCGAAATCGTCGTGCCCGAGCAGGGCGCCGAAGGGGTCATCGTCTCGCAAGGCGCGAACATCGGCGGTTGGAGTCTGTATGTCAAACAGGGCAAGCTCAAGTACTGCTACAACTGGGGCGGGTTTAAGCATTTCTTCGTCGAGTCCGCCGATAAGCTCCCGGCGGGGCGGCATCAGGTTCGAATGGAGTTTGCCTATGCCGGCGGCGGTCTCGGCAAGGGGGGCAAGGCGACGCTGTTTGTTGACGGCAAGCCGGTCGGCGCCGGAGAGATCGGCGCGACGCTGGCGTTCGTCTTCTCGGCGGACGACGGCTGCGATGTCGGCGTGGACTCTGGAGCGCCGGTCTCGCCCGACTACGGTCCGCGGGACAACGCCTTCAACGGCGAGGTGAAGGGCGTTCAGCTTTCGATCGCGGACGACCCGAACAACTCGGACCATCTGGTCAAGCCGGAAGACGCCATCCGGGCAGCACTGGGCCGGCAGTAGACGCCGGCTGCCGAAAAGTGCTTCCATCACGCGGAAGCGTGATGGCTACTGTACAGCCAAAGGCAAGCTCCGGTGAATTGCCGGACGAGCCGCGAAGCTGAGCGTACAGTACTCCTCACGCTCCCGCGTGAGGGACCAACAATGGGCGCCGAATCCTATCGCTGCTTCCATCACGCGGGAGCGTGATGGCTACTGTACGGCCGAAGGCAAACTCCGGCGAAATGCTGGGCCAGGCGCGAAGCTGAGCGTACAGTAAACCTCACGCTCCCGCGTGAGGGAACGCGGAATGAGCGTTGAACTCGCTCTCGCGTGAGGAAACCAAGAATGGGCGCCGCACAAACTCATGAGCCGCTACTGCCGTTTCATCTCTTTGATCGCCAGTCCGGCGTCGCCGTCCTTGAGCGAAGGCTCCCGCACTGGTCGCAGCCGGGCGCCGTCGCATTCATCACCTGGAGAACGCTTGACTCCATGCCCGCCGCGGTTGTCGAGCAGTGGATCGCCGATCGCGATCGTTGGCTCATGGCGCACGCAATCGATCCGGCCCGGCGGAACTGGCGGGAAAAGCTTTACCAGCTTGACCGGCGTCTGGTCAACGCGTTTCTGGAAACATTCAGGAACCGCTGGCACGACGCACTCGACGATTGCCACGGGTCCTGCGTGCTCAGAACGCCGGAGCTGGCCGATATCGTCGCCAACAGTTTGCGGCACTTTGACGGCAACCGCTACCTGATGCTCGACTTCGTCGTGATGCCAAACCACGTCCATTTGCTAGCGGCGTTTCCCGATGAGGACTCTATGCTGGCGCAGTGCGAATCGTGGAAGCATTACACGGCGACGCAGATCAACGGTCGACTGAAGCAACGCGGCCGCTTCTGGCAGCAGGATGGCTTTGACCATCTCGTGCGCAGTGAAGACCAGCTAGAGCATTTGCGACGATACATTGCTGAAAATCCCCAGAAGGCGCGCCTGCGAGACGGTCAGTTCAAGCATTACTCAAGGCCGCTTTGAAAAAAAACCCGCGCGGCAAGCCGCTTACATCACGCGGGAGCGTGATGGCTACGGTACGGCCAAAGGCACGCTCCGGTGAAAGCTCAGTCGGGGGCTCGAAGCTGCGCGTACAGTACTCCTCACGCTCCCGCGTGAGGGAACCAAGAATGGACGCCGAACAAACGCACGAGCCGTTGCTGCCGTTTCCTCTTTTTTGCTTGCCGCCGGGCAAGAGTCAGCGGCGAGCCGCTTCCATCACGCGGGAGCGTGATGGCGACTGTACGGCGAAAGGCAAGCTCCGGTGAAACTTCAGGCCCGACGCGAAGCTGAGCGTACAGCAACCCTCACGCTCCTGCGTGAGGGAACCCGCGAGAAATGGATATTCTTTCCCGCGCGGCGAGAGGGCAGCCGCCGTTCCGATCCGCGCGTCTCGGCTCCGGCGCCTTAACTCACGCTCTGGCGCGCCGTTCCGTCGGGTTCCGCCGCTTGCGGTTGTTGCAGCTTCGGCTCTTCACGATACGGCTTGCCTTCGCGATAACGCCCCAATCGGTCGCGGCATTCGGCTTTGTCGTGCTCGTGCGGCAACAGATCGATGGCCTTGGTTTCGCATTCCTGCGCCTGTTTGAAATCGCCAGTCTCCGCATAAGCTGCGGCCAGCACGTCAAAGCCCCAGCCATCTTTGTCGCCCGTCGCTTGCAGGGCCGATTGGGCGCTGGCCAGCGCGCTGCTGCCGTCGCGGAATTTTGCGTCAGGGCAGGTCGCCAGGAGCCAGGCCTGGGCCTTCAGCGCGTCGGCCGATTTCGGATCGATCTCGAGCGCCTGGCGGAAATCGGCCAAGGCTTTTGGGAACTGGCCGCTCATCCGGAAACTCTTACCGCGATTCACCAACGCGTTGACTGACTTCGGCTCGATCGCCAGGGCGCGCTCCGCTTCGGCGATGGCCCGGGCGTAGTCCCCCTTGGCCCGCCACGCCCAACTCAGGTTTTCAAACGCCAGGGACGACTTCGGGGCGAGCTCCCCAGCGCGGTTGAAGTCGGCCAGGGCCAGATCGTACTCGTGGTTTTCCATTCGCGCGCAACCGCGGACGTCAAAACTTTGCGCCCAGCCGGGATCGAGCGCGATGGCCCGATCCGATTCGGCAATAGCGCGCTGGAACTCGCCTTGGGAACGCAAGGCCCAACTGCGGTCGTTGTAGGCGCTGGGGGAATTCGGATCGAGCCGCACGGCCTGGTCAAAGTCGGCCAGCGCCTTGTCGTACGCTTTCCGATCCATCCAAGCGGCGCCCCGGTCGCTGTAGAAATCCGGTTCGTCGGCTTTCAATTGAATCGCCTGGTCAAAGTCGGTCAGCGCCTTGTCGTACTCGGCCTTGCCGCGCCAGGCGTTGCCGCGAAAGTTGAACGCGTACGCGTCGCTCGGATCCAAGGCCAGCGCCCTGCCGTAGTCGGCGATGGCTTTGTCGTATTCGCCCTTGCGATACCAGGCGTTGCCGCGATTCTTGTAGAAGACCGGCTGATCCGGCTGCAAGCGAATCGCAGCTTCGTAATCGGCGATCGATTTGTCGTAGTCTTCTTTGGAATACCAGGCATTGCCGCGGTCGATATAGAAGTCCGGCTCGTCGGCTTTCAATTGAATCGCTTGATCGTAATCGACGATCGCCTTGCCATACTCACCCTTGCGACGCCACGCGTTGCCGCGATAGTCGAAGTCGTAGGCGTCGCTCGGATCCAAGGCCAGCGCCCTGCCGTAGTCGGCAATCGCCTTGTCGTATTCTCCCTTGCGATACCAGACGTGGCCGCGGTCGATATAGAAGTCTGGCTCGTCGGCCTTCAACTGGATCGCTCGATTGTAATCGGCGAGCGCCTTTTCGTACTCGTCCTTTTCTAACCAGGCGTCGCCGCGATAGTTAAGCGGATACGCGTTGTCCGGCGCGGTTTCGCAGGCGCGGCTGTAGTCGGCGATCGCCTTGTCATACTCGCCTTTCCGATACCAGGCGTCGCCCCGCGATTGTACGGCAACCGCATCTCGCGGGTCGATCGCCATGCAGCGGCTGTAATCGGCAATTGCTTTATCGTAATCTCCCTTGTGAAACCAGGCGTCGGCGCGGCCGTACCAGGCGAACTGATAGTCGGGCTTCAGACGCAGCGACGCGTTATAGTCGGCGATAGCGATGTCGTACTCGCCCTTGCGGCTCCAGGCGTCGGCGCGATTCGCATAGCCGACGGCGCTAGGCTCCATGCGCAGCGACTGCGTGAAGTCGGCGATCGCCTTGTCGTATTGCTCCTTGCCGGCCCAAATCAGTCCCCGGTCGTTGTACAGGGACGAACGCTGGGGATCGAGACGGATCGCAGCGTTCATGTCGGCCAGTGCATTATCGTAATTCTGCAGTTTCGACCAGATGTTGGCCCGCGCTTTATAGAGATCCGCCGAAGGCGCGGCGCTAATCTGCCGCGTGAAGTAGGCGCTTGCGTCCCTCAGCAGCACGACGTTGTTTTTGTGGATCCAACCGGCCGTGCCGAAATTGACCCACAGGAAATCTCCCTGGACGGCTTCCACGTTCGCGTCGAAACCCAAGTAGGCCGTGTCGACGACTTTCGTTCCCACCTTGATCTCCGATTCTCGGATCACGATCACGGTGTTTCCAATTTCATACGCTGGGGCCGAAGCCGCGGTCAACAGCACAAAGGCGAAGGCCGAAATCGCGCGTTTCATGGCGGGATCTCCGACGGGCTTGGTTTTGACAGAACGTTGCAAGCGACGAGCGGCGCCGATCACTTCACGCAATGGGCCGGCAGAGGGTCGCCGCCGCAAGTACGCTTTCGACGAGGGATGCAAGTCGCGTGCCGTCCACGCCGCGCGCAGGATAAGGCGGCGAAATGCACGCTCGATTCAGGAATTGCAGTCCTCAAGTTCGCCTACACGCCTTGACGACGCTTGTGCGAATCGGAACACGCGCGTGCTGCTTTGCACGCCGAACAAGGCTTATTCGGCGCCCGCCGCACACAATTCCACGAGTTCCATCATTGTTGACGCCGCGGAGGACCGCTCGGCACAACGATTGCGTACCCAGAGAACGGCCGATCTCGCGAGTGCGGGCAGCGGCATTGTTCTCAAGGACGGACTGCAAGCACCATGTTCTTCCGCCGCTTCGACGCCAACGCGATTGACAGATGTCACGCGAAACGCACAA
>DASZUP010000222.1:0-4092 GCA_035547635.1 Pirellulales bacterium | reverse complement strand
TTCTTCATGCGTCGGTCCCAGCGCCATCTGCACCTGCTTGTTCGCGCGGCGGACGGCGAACTTGATCAGCACATTGCCGAACGCCTCGACGCGGCCCGTCCGCTCCCAGAGGGACATCGGCGTCAGGGCCGGCATCAGCAGCTCGACCGCCCCGGCCAGGTCCATTTCTTCGCGGACGATCGCTTCGGCCTTTTTCAGCGCCCGCAACCCGAGCGGCAGATACGTATAGGCGCCGGCCATTACCTGCCCGACCAGCCCGGCCCGCAGCATCAGCACATGGCTGGGGATTTCGGCCCCTTCGGGCGTTTCCTTCATCGTCGGAATCAGCGTCTGGCTCCAGCGCACGGCGGCATCCTTCTCTTTTTGCAGTAGGGCGGGCCTCGCCCGCAATGAAACTCGTAGGGTGGGCATTGCCCACCGTTAACTCTTTGTCCGGCGGGCAGCTCCGGCGGCAATACGCAAACAATCCGCAGGCCGCCCCATTCGCTTCGCGACGGGGCAACAGGCCGCGATTTGCAGCGTCAATCGCCCGGCGGTCAACCCCCTCGCCAACCATGGTGGGCAGTGCCCACCCTACGTAGATCAAGCAACAATCGGCGGCATTTTAGGGGAAGTGGCTGCAAAGAGGCAATGGGGGAGTGAAGGAATAGACAAGGGGGGAAGGGGACGGGTTCGCGTTGCAGGAAAAGCTACCGATGGCAAACGCTGAGCGATTTCCCTAACGCGTGATCGTGATCCGGCAACTCGGCAATGCCTGCTTCAAGCGTTGAATGCCTTGCGGCGTGGCGCGGGCGGCGCGGAGATGGAGCGTTTTCAATTGAGGCATCTGCTCAAATAGCTTCAAGCCCGCATCGGTTAGCGTCGTCGGCTGTGAAACGTACACCCATTCCAACTTTTTCAGTCGGGTCAGATGGACGATGTCTGCATCAGCCAGCGGGGCGCCCGACGACAGCCCGAGCTTGACGAGGTTCGCGTTCAGGCGCCGCAGTCCGTCTCCTGTAATATTCGGCGCCTGCAGGTGGAGATATTCCAGTCTTCGTATGCCGTAGCCGGCGCCAGAGCACGGCCGCCACGCGCTTGAACGCTGCAAAGCGGATTCGCAACGCGGCGTCACGCGTAGCTTCAACAGACGGCACATGGAATGTGCCTGCTACATTGCGTCCGCTTCTTCCCAAACCGTCTTGTAGGCGCCGAGGCCTTCAAAGTACTCGAGCAGCCGCTGATAGAAGGAGTCGCTGGCCAGCGTGGCGCTGTCGCCAATCACCAGCAGCTTGCGGCGAGCGCGAGTCAGCGCGACGTTCATGCGGCGTACGTCGCCCAAAAAACCGATCTCGCCCGACGGGTTCGAACGTACAAGCGAGATGACGACCGCCTCCTTCTCGCGCCCCTGAAAGCCGTCGACGCTGTCAATCTCCAAGCCCGGCACAGCCAGTTTTTCCCGCAGCAGTCGCACCTGGGCAGAGTACGGCGCAATCACGGCAATCGCCTCGGCCGGAACGCCGGCGTCGAGCAGCGCTTGGACCTTGCGGACGACCAATTCCGCCTCGCGCGGGTTCATGCGGCTCTCGCCGTCGGGCTCGAGCTCTTCGTCGTAACCGGCGCCGGCGGTGTCGATGAATTCCACGGGCGATTCGGTGAGCGGATTGGTCTCCACGCCGGGCAACTCGCAGAGTCGATGCGCGGCGACCGCATCGTCGGCCGTCAACTCCGCCTCGTAGAACTCCAGCGACGAAAAATCCATGATCGAGGCGTGCATCCGATACTGTACGGACAGCCGCCGGGCCACGTCGCGGCCGTAGAGCGAGATCAATCGCTCGAACAGGCTGACGCCGAAGCCCTGAGCCGCCGCGTCGCCGCTGAGCACGGTGGGCGGTAACTGGCAATGGTCGCCGGCCAGCACCACCCGCTCGGCGCGAGCCAGCGGAATCCAGCAGCCCGGTTCGGTGCTTTGGCAAGCCTCGTCAATTACCAGCAGATCGAAACGCCGCGAGCCGAGCAGATCATCGTCCATTCCGGTCGTCGTGGCACAGAGGATGTCGGCCGTGTCGAGAATGTGCTCGACCGCCTGGGCTTCGAGCTTGCGGGCGTCGGCCAGCAGCGAACGGGCCTCTTGCCGCGTCTGCTGCCGCGACCCCGGTTCGGGCTTGGCCCGCGTGTAGCGATTGGCTTTGCGAAACAACGCCAACGCCTCTTTCACCAGTTTGCGGGCCAGCGCCACGTCGCGGTGCTCTTCGACCAGCAAGTCGAGCGTGTGGCTGCGCAGCTCCGGCAGCACGCGGGCCGGGTGGCCAAGGCGCACGACCCGCTCGCCCGCGGCCAGCAACCGTTCAAAAATATTATCGACGGCCAGGTTGCTCGGGGCGCAGGCCAGCACCTTATCGCCGCGGCGAACCGCCCGGCGGATGAGCTCGACGACCGTGGTGGTTTTACCCGTGCCCGGCGGGCCATGAATCAAGGCCAGGTCGCGGGCAGAAAGGGCGAATTGCACCGCCTCGCGCTGGATTTCATTGAGCCCGACATGCAGAACCTCCTCCGGCGCCGGCTCGTTGCTCTTGGCCTGGCTGAATTCGGGCGGATGCTGACCGAGCAGCGTCTTGCGCAGTTCCGTCAGCCGGTCGCCTCGCGCCAGCCGGGCCCGATCCAGCGCCGCACGCTGACGCTCGGTGGCGATCTCGTCGTGGGACAGATCGACGCGCCAACTCTCGGCATCTTCCATCTCGTCGGGCAGACCGGCCAGCGCCACCTGCAGATAAGCATCGCCTCGCTGGCACACGACGCCGCGCATGCCGCGCGCGTGGGAATCGTCCTCGGGCGAAAGCAGCACCGGCGTGCCGACGCCCAACCGCGTCCAGGGCAGGGGAGTGCGTTTGCGCTTGACCAGCTTCACCAGGCAGCGACCGCCGAGTCCGGCTTCTTCGTCGGCGATCGCCAAGTCGACCAGGCTATTGCCGCTGCGTTCCGCCTCGGCCGCCGACAGCTTGCGGCTCCGCTCGCGCAGCCGCTCGGCTTCGGCCCGGCTTTCCAGATTGAGCAGCCGGGCCTGCCGCTGAAAATGATCTTCGCTGGCTTCATCGGTCGCCGCGGCGCCGGCAACCCGGGCCCGAATGCGTCGGCCGGACATGGAAACGCCATCGAGCGCCTTGGCGACGCGAAACTCCCAGCCTTCGGGCACTTGCACCGAGGCCTGCACGCCGCGGAGTTCGATCCGGCCGACGCGTTTTCGGTCGACGCCCGCTTCACGCTGGAGCAGGTCGAGCAAGTCAGATTTGGTCACCCGCGAGGGCAATGATTCAAGCAATAGGTTCGGCATGAATTTGAATGTAGCCGCAGCAGGGTTGGTCGCCAATGCGGCCAAATGCGGAACTCGGAGTGCGGAATGCGGAACGGGTGGCTGGGGCTGAGCCTTGGCGAATCCCCAGGCTGCGGGGGCATCGCTGACGCTCCGCCACCAGACGCCCTCGGTAATCTCCCCCTGCCTCCCGCCTCTCTCCTTCCTCCTCCCTCTTCACCGTGTAAACTGCGGCGATCAGCCCACGCATTCCTGGAGTTCCCCATGCCGCCCTCCCCCTTATCGCCGCCCCAGTCCGACCCAACGCCGATCTTCGAGCTGTTCCGGGGCAGTCATGCCACCGAACTGCTGACGGCGGCCGTGACGCATTTGAACGTGTTTGGGCGGCTGGCCTCAGACGGCAAACAATACGAGGCGTTGCGAGGAGAGCTGGGCCTCAGCCCGCGGGCGGCGGTGGTGCTGTTAACGGCATTGCGGGCTATGGGCCTGCTCGCGCTGGACGAGCAAGGCAAGCTGGAGTTGACGCCGCTGGCTCGCGAACATCTGACGCCTGGGGGCGAGTTCTACGTGGGAGATTACGTCGGGTTGGCGGCGAGCAGTCCGGGCGTGTTGGCGATGGTCGAGCGGTTGCGGAGCAGCCGGCCGCCCGGCGCCGCGGCGGATGAGGGTGGAGCGGCGTTCATCTATCGCGAAGGGATCAAGTCGGCGATGGACCAGGAGGCGACGGCGCGGCACTTGACGCTCTCGTTGGCCGGCCGCGGCAAAAACGTGGCGCCCCTCTTGGCCGAGCGCGTGCCGCTCGA
>DASZUP010000221.1:0-4761 GCA_035547635.1 Pirellulales bacterium | reverse complement strand
ATGCCGATGGCAAACGAGACACGGGCGAGCCTGCCGATACAGGGAAGATCGGCGTCGTCTCGATCGGCATGTCGAACACGACGCAGGAATTCTCGGCATTCATGCGGCTGGCAAGCTCTGATCCCGATATCTCGCGGCACGTCGTGCTGGTTGACGGCGCGCAAGGCGGCATGGAAGCGCGGGCCTGGTCAGAGCCAGAGAAACTTAAAGGTCCGCAGGCTCGCAATCCGTGGGACGTGCTCGACGAGCGGCTGGTGCGAGCAGGCGTGACGGCGCCCCAGGTGCAGGTCGTTTGGCTGAAGCAGGCGCGGGCCGGCCCGGCCCGGCTAGGCGAGTTTCCCGAGCACGCCCGCGAGCTGCAAGGCAGGCTGGTCACGATCGTACAGCGGCTCAAGCAGCGTTTCCCGAATCTCTGGATCGTTTACTTGTCCAGCCGCATTTACGGCGGCTACGCCCAGACGCCGCTGAACCCGGAGCCGTATGCCTTCGAGTCGGCATTCTCCGTCCGTTGGCTGATCCGCGATCAGGAGGCAGGAAAGGCGGAACTCAACTTCGATCCCGGCCGAGGAGAGGTCAAAGCCCCGCTGCTGCTGTGGGGACCCTACCTGTGGGCCAACGGCGAGCAGCCGCGCGCCGGCGACGGGCTGGTTTGGAAAAGAGAAGACTTCGGCCCCGACGGAACGCATCCCAGCGCCTCCGGCCGGCGCAAAGTGGCGGAACAACTGCTCGCGTTCTTCAAGACCGATCGGACGACCAAGTTCTGGTTCCGACGGCCGAATTGATTGTGCTCGGCTGACGCGCGACTTCCCAATGTCGTTCGAGCGGCGCCAAGAGCGATGATCGGCGCGCTTCGTCCGCGACGGGTCTGGATTGACTCGAAAAGCAACGCCGACGTATCATCCGCTCGCGCCGCAACTTCGGATGATTCGTTCGGCGCAAGGCAGGCGTCCCAAAAGCAAACGGCGAACTTTCCGCACCGCCCGACGGCGATCGCTCCATATCCGGATGAACAGTGAACCTGGCACTCCAAGCAACGCGGTTCGGCTATCCTCGTCTGGCGACGACTACGGTCCGTCACGCCCATCTGATCGGCATCGCCGGCGCCGGCATGCAGTCGCTGGCCGAAGTGATGTTGGCGCAGGGTTGGCGCTTAAGCGGTTCCGACGTTGCGAAGGAGACGCCGGCATGGCTTAAATCAGCCGGAGTTCGCGTCTTTTCCGGACATCATCCCGATCAGCTTCCGGCCAACGCAGAGCTGGTCGTTTACAGCGCTGCGGTGCCCGCCGATAATCCTGAGCGGCTAGCCGCCGCCGAGCAGGGCACGCGCCAGTTGAGTTATCCCGCCATGCTCGGCGAATTGCTGGCCGGCCGCACGGGAGTGGCGGTCGCGGGCACGCACGGAAAGAGTACGACGACGGCCTTGGCAGGCGAAATTCTGACTGAAGCCCGGCTCTCGCCAACCGTCGTCGCCGGCGCGGCCCCCTTGAGCGGCAATTCGTGCGGGAGGCATGGCAACGGCCGACTGGCGGTAGTCGAAGCCTGCGAATACCGGGCGAACTTCCTGCATTTGCGGCCCCATGCGGCGCTGCTGTTGGGCATCGAACACGATCATTTTGACTGCTTTGCCACCCTGGCGGACGTGGAAGCGGCGTTCGCAAAGTTGCTGGGGCAGACTTCGCGCGACGGGTTTGTGTTGGCGAACTCGGGCTGCCCGACGTCGCTTCGCATCGCTCGCAGAGAACACCCGCGCGTCATCAGCTTCGGCTTTTCCGCGTCGGCTGACTGGCGAGCCGAAGCACTGCACGCGTCGCGAGGCAGGTACTCATTTTGGCTGATGCACCGGCGGAGACGCGTGGCCGAAGTGAAATTGGCGGTTCCCGGCAGGCATAATGTGTTGAATGCTCTGGCCGCAGCGGCGTTGGCAGGCGAATTGGGAGTCGACGGCAAGACGATTTCGCGGGCTCTAGGCGACTTCCGGGGGTTGCGTCGCCGGCTGGAAACCCTGGGAAGTTGGCGAGAGATCTTACTGCTGGATGATTACGCTCACCACCCGACGGAAATTGCGGCAGCTCTGGCCAGCGTGCGAGAAAGCTATCCGCGGCGGCGGATTTGGTGTATTTTTCAGCCCCATCAGGCGTCGCGGACCCGGTTCCTTCTGGACGAATTCGCTTCCAGTCTGCACAATGCCGATCGTGTCGCCGTGGCGGAGATTTACCGGGCGCGAGAAGCGCCGGGCGATCATGCCGAAGTGACGGCCGCCGCCCTGGCGAGCCGAGTAACGGCCCGCGGCGGCGACGTGTTAGGCGTGCACGACGCCAACGAAATTATTGAACAAGTCTATCAGAACCTGCTCCCCGGCGACGTGGTCGTGACCATGGGAGCGGGGGATATCCGGAAAGTTGGCGATGTCTTTGTTGACCGGCTTCGAACATATCGTGCGGCAAGCTGAGCCTTTGGCGCCGCACACCTGGTTTCATTTAGGCGGGCCGGCGGAATACTTCGCCGAGCCGACGAACATCGACGAATTGCGAGGCTTGATCGTCCGTTGCCTGGAGGAAGAACTGCCCGTCCGGCTGCTGGGCGGAGGCTCCAACGTGCTGGTGCGCGACGAGGGCGTGCCGGGCGTGGTGATTCGACTCACCGAACCCGGCTTTGCGCAGATCAAGGTCGAAAAGAGTCGCGTTACGGCCGGCGGCGCCGCCAAACTGGGCCACGTGATTTCTTCCACGGTCCGCGAAGGCCTGGCAGGATTGGAAACTCTGGTCGGAATCCCCGGCGTCATCGGCGGCGCTCTGCACGGCAACTCGGGCAGCCGCGGCGGCGATATCGGTCAATGGACCAGCCGGGCGACGGTCATGACGCGCACGGGCGAAATCATCGAGCGCCCTCGCGAGGAGCTCGTGTTCGCATACCGGCAAAGCAGCCTGGACGAATTGGTGATTCTCTCGGCCGAGTTTCAGCTCGACGAAGAGGATCCCGAACAGCTCACCAAGCGCATGCAGCAGCAGTGGATTGTCAAGAAGGCCAGTCAGCCGCTGGGGCACCAAAGCGCGGGCTGTATCTTCAAGAATCCACGCGGCATGAGCGCCGGCATGCTCATCGACCAGGCGGGCTTGAAAGGCACGCGGATCGGCGGCGCCGAAGTCAGCGACCGGCACGCTAACTTCATCATCGCCGAGTCCGGCGCTTCAAGCCAGGACGTGTTGCGCTTGATTGAACTCGTTCGCAGCCGCGTCGCCGACCGGCTCGGAATCGAATTGGAGACGGAAATTCAAGTGTGGTGAGGTCTTCCTGCACCCCGCCATCAAGGAGGATGGCAATGAGCCGAAACGCAAAGGGCGAACTGCACGTCGCGCTGCTGGCCGGCGGAGATTCGGCGGAACGCGTAGTCAGCCTGGCAAGCGGCGAACAGGCGGCGAAAGCTCTGGCCTCGATCGGCCATCGGGTGACGAAGTTCGACCCGGCCGAAATCAAGCTGTCGGCAATCGATTGGCGGCGCTACGACGTCTGCTTCATCGCCTTGCATGGCGGCGCCGGCGAAGACGGACGCGTGCAGGCGGAACTTGAAGCGCTCGGCGTGCCCTACACCGGCAGCAATCCCGCGGCCTCGCGCTGGGCGATGAGCAAATCGGCGGCGAAAGAGCGTTTTGAGCGCGCCGGCGCGCCAACCTTGCCCTCGGTGCTTGTCTCGCGGAACGAATCGCTTGACGAGGTCGCCTCGCTGGCAGCGCCGCTCGGCTATCCGCTGGTCGTCAAGCCGGACAGCGGAGGCTCGAGTCTGGGAGTCGGCTTCGCCGCAAGCATCGCAGAGTTAGCGGAGTGCATCGCCGAGGCCGGTCGTTACGATCCCCAATTGCTCATGGAACCCGGGATAGCGGGGCGAGAGTTCACCGTAGCCGTCATGGGCCGGCAACCGCTCCCGCTGTTGGAAATCGCCGCTCCGCACGGCTGGTTCGACTATCGGGCCAAGTACGAGAGCGAGGCAACCGAGTATCGCTTCGAGACCGGGCTGCCCGCGCCGACCGTCGCCCGCTTGCAAGCGATTGCCGTGGCGGCGGCTGCCGCTCTGGGAACAAACGGCCTGGTACGGGTCGATCTGATCTTGGACCGCAATGAGCGGCCGTGGGTCTTGGAAGTCAACTCCGTGCCAGGTTTGACCTCGCACAGCCTGGCGCCGATGGCGGCGGCTCGAGAGGGGATCGAGTTTGCCGCCCTGTGCAATTGGATGCTCCAAGACGCTCTGCGCAAGGCGTCGGAAATCAGGCACGTCCTTCTGGAGACCAGCCGATGAGCCCCGATCCGCCCACCCGGCCAAACGCCGCCCCGCGCCACGCGCCAATTCGGCCTGCCTCGACAACCCGCACCGCAACGCGGCGGCTGTTACTGCTGGCCGTCATCGGCGGCGGCCTGGCGGCCGGGGGTTATGCGGTCTGGCAATCGGTTCGCTCGCACGTGCTGCACGCCCCGCACTATCAGATTACGCCGGACAACGTCGCCATCACGCCGCCGCCGGAATGGATTCGCGCCGATATCAAGGGCGAAGCGATTCGCGACGCGGAGATCGACGGTTCGCTCTCGGTGCTGGAAGAAGATCTGGTCGAGCGCGTACACCAGGCTTTCTCGGCCCATCCGTGGGTCGCCGAAGTGTTAAGCGTGGCGAAACTGCCGCCTGCGCGGCTGGAGGTGGCGCTGGTTTATCGCGAGCCGGTCTGCATGGTGCAGGTGGCCGGCGGTTTGTTCCCGATTGACGTGGAAGGCGTG
>DASZUP010000220.1:0-3518 GCA_035547635.1 Pirellulales bacterium | reverse complement strand
GCGGATTGCGGAGGGTCCGTGATGGTTCGCGATTTCTAGCTGATCAATCAGCGCTCCACCGGGACGAGCCCGGAGGTGACGAGGCGAACAAACCCGGGACAAAACCGCAGGAGCTCCGAACTCGAGATTCTGTCCTTACTTTGCGCAGTCCAACAACCTTGGCGAATCCCCAGTTCGTTCCCTCTCCGACCTCTCTGGGGCTTCGCCTAGGCTCAGCCGCCAGGCACCCGGGCATAAACGTTTTTTCAACCTTCCAAGAAGGCCAAAGCGCCCAAGACCATCGAAATTCGACTGCCCAGCGCGGGTGCGTCGTCACTCCCGCCGCCTGACGAAAAATTAAGCCGCGCGGCATTAACGAACTGCGAGACGCCGACCATATAAGGCTAGGATTGGCGGGCGGCGGGGCGGCCCGAAAGGCGGCAGGGAATTCCGGGCCGGGCCCCCCGCTCGCAGGTAAATCCTCCTGATGGGATCCCGCAAATCCGCCTGAAGAGCCCGGCTGAAAAGAAAAATGCTTACGGTTCAACGACAATCAAATTGCACCCACTTGCCGCTGGTTTGCCTGGCGGCGCTGGTCGCCTGCATGGCCGGCGGCGGCCTGGCCGAGGCAGCGGAAAAAGCCGCGTTCTTCCGCGGGCTGAATCTCAACGGGTCGCCGACAGTGATCGACGGCCACGCCTGGGAAGGCAAAGAGGCCGGGTGTTATCAGTGCCGGGATAACGCCTTTGAAAACCAGCAGGTAACGCTCGTTCCGGCGACCGATTCCGAGCGGGCCAGGATGATCCGCTCCAGTCGCTGGGGCGGGAACAAGGTCGAGCTGACGGATATCCCGGCCGGCATGTACTCGGTGTTTCTCTACGTCTGGGAAGACAACAACTCAGAGACGTTCTCCATTGCCGTCAACGGCCGCACGGTCGCCCCCAACTACCAGAGCGGCGCCACAGGGCATTGGGACAGGCTGGGCCCCTGGTTCGTCGAGGCGAACGACGGCGCCATCGCGCTGACCAGCCGGGGTGGCGCCGCCAACTTCTCGGGCATTGAGATCTGGAGCGGCGAATATGACCTGCCCGGTTCGGCGGAAGCGAATGCGGAAGGCGTGGCCTTTTTCGAAAAGCGCATCCGACCGCTGCTGGTGCAGCATTGCTATGAGTGCCATAGTGCAGACTCCGAAGAGATTGCCGGCGATTTGCTCGTCGATTCGCGGCTGGGCTTGCGGCGCGGCGGCTACAGCGGCCCGGCCGTCGTGCCGGGCGCGCCTGAGCAAAGCCTGCTGTTCGAGGCGGTTCGATACAAGAATCCCGATCTGCAAATGCCGCCCAAGGGCACGCTCGCCGACGCGGAGATCGCCGATTTTGAAAGGTGGATCAAGCTGGGCGCGCCCGATCCGCGCGAGGCGACGGCCGTTCGCCCGAAGAAGAAAACGATCGACGCGTCCCAGGCCGCAAGCTTCTGGTCGCTGCAGCCGCTGGCCGATCCGCCGGCGCCGAAAGCGGCCGAGGCCGTCGCCGGGCCAGGCTGGGCCTATAACGACATCGACCGCTTCATTCTGGCCCGGCTGGCCGAGCACAAACTGAAGCCGCTGGGCAATGCCGATAAACGCACGCTGCTGCGCCGCGCGACGTTCGATCTGACCGGCTTGCCGCCGACTCCGGAAGAAATGGACGCGTTTCTGGCGGATTCGTCGCCCGAGGCTTTTTCTCGCGTCGTCGATCGGCTGCTCGATTCGCCTCGCTACGGCGAGCGCTGGGGCCGCTACTGGCTCGACGTCGTGCGATATGCCGACACGGCGGGCGACAACTCCGACTTTCCGATTCCCCAGATGTACCTGTATCGCAACTGGGTGATTGACGCCTTCAATCGCGATCTGCCCTACGATCGTTTCATTTGCGAGCAGTTGGCCGGCGATCTGCTTCCGGCGGACGACGACGAGGCCCGCCGGCAGCAGACGATCGCCACCGGTTACATCGCCAACGCGCGGCGGTTCGGCTCGCGGGTCTCCGATTACCCGCAACATCTGACCATCGAAGACACGATCGACAATCTCGGCCGGGCCTATCTGGGGCTGACGCTCAACTGTGCTCGTTGCCACGATCACAAATTCGATCCCATCTCGACGGAAGATTACTACGGCCTGTACGGCTTTTTTCACAGCACTCGCTATCCGTGGCCGGGGATCGAGCTGGAACAACAGCAGCGCGACCTGGTAAGCCTGGCATCGGCCGAAGAAACCAGGCGAGCCGTCGAGGCGCATCAGGCGAAGCAACGGCAACTCGATGCCGAGGCGAGCCGTCTGGAAAAGGAACGCAACAAGACGAGCGACAAGAACGAAAAAGAGCGGCTGAAGAAAGTAGCCGACGCCGCCCGCAATGCAGCCAGGCGGCACGGCAAGACGTTGCCCGAGGTTCCGTGGGCGTATGCGGTGGCGGAAAACGCCAAGATCGAAGATGCCCGGGTGCAGTACAAGGGCGATCCGGCCAAAACGGGTCCGGTAGTGCCGCGGCGGTTTCCAACGGCTTTGGGAGGGCACGCGCTCGCTTCCGACGATGGCAGCAGCGGCCGGTTGAGCCTGGCGCGGTGGATCGCGTCATCTGACAATCCGCTCACGGCGCGGGTGATGGCGAATCGCTTGTGGCTGTATCACTTCGGCAGGGGCATTGTTCCGACGCCCAACGACTTCGGCAAGCAAGGCAAACCGCCGACGCATCCGGAGCTGCTCGACTGGCTGGCCCGGCGCTTCATCGACTCGGGCTGGTCGATCAAGGCCATGCACCGGCTGATCATGCAATCGCACGTTTATCAACTGGCTGCCGTGCCCGACGCGGCCGCCGTACCCGCCGACCCGGCCAACGACTTGCTCTCCGGATTCCGTCGCCGCCGGCTCGATGCCGAAGCGATCCGCGACTCGCTGCTGTTTTTGGGGCGGAATCTCGACGTTTCGCAAGGCGGCCCGCATCCGTTTCCGCCGAGTACGGACTGGGGCTTCACGCAGCACAATCCGTTCAAGGCGGTGTACGAGACCAACCGCCGCAGCGTGTACCTGATGACGCAGCGCATTCAGCGGCATCCGTATCTGGCCATTTTCGACGGTCCCGATCCAAGCGCCAGCACCCCGATGCGACTGACCAGCACCACGCCGCTGCAATCGCTGTACCTGCTCAACGATCCGTTCGTTCATCAGCAGGCCGAACGCGTTGCCGCCAGGTTGCTGGAAGAACGTTCCGACGATGCAAGCCGGATCGAACGGGCGTATCGTTTGCTGCTCGCCCGCGCTCCACAGGACGAAGAGCGAGCGGCGGCGAGCGCGTTTTTGCAAGCAACTCGGACCAGGCTGCAACAGGTCCGCACTCCGCCCGAACAAGTCGAGCCGCTGGCCTGGCAGAGCTACGTACGGGCGATGTTTTTGTTGAACGAATTCGTGTACATCGATTGAGCCGCCATGAACGCTTTCCGCCACTCGCCGACGCGCCGCGAAGTGATTCGCTCGCTTACCGCAGGTTCGCTGCTGCTGCCGGGCATGC
>DASZUP010000219.1:0-8403 GCA_035547635.1 Pirellulales bacterium | reverse complement strand
ACAAACGCGAAAAAAGGGGACGGCTTGCGGTGGGGCGCGGCTTCTAGCTCATCAATCAGCGCTCTACCGGGACGAGCCCGGCAGTGGCGGAGCGAAACAAAACTGGCATAAAACTACAGGCCTCCGAGCGCGAGATTCTCTCATTTCGGGCAGGCAGCCGCGCCCTTTGATGTCCGGCTGCCGATCCTGCGCTCAGCCCCCAACCCGCTTGCCCAAATGCTCGGCTAGCCGGTCCAGCGCCTGGCTGCGGTCGTCGAGCGAAAGATGTACCTGGATCAGGCTCATTTGCTTCGAGTTCCAGGCCTGCTTGAGTGCGGCGTCGAACTCGCCTTCGGTGCGAACCTCGTAGCCCGTTCCGCCGCCGAAAACCTCGGGCAACTTGTGGTAGTTCCAGGGGTTGATCTCGTTGTACATGAAGTCGCCCGGGTGCAGGAACCGCTCGGTTCCGTAGCCCTTGTTGTCCAGTACGATCACGATCGAGTGGAAACCGTGGCGGACGATGGTCGAGAGCTCGTTGCCGGTCATCTGAAAGGCGCCGTCGCCCACCAAGACTACCGTGCGCACGTCGGGCCGCGCCGTGGCCGCGCCGACCGTGCCCGGTACGGCGAAGCCCATCGAGGTGTAATAGGCCGGACCGATGAACTCCGTGCGGCCGCGCGTCATCAACTCGGTGGCCGCGAACAACGCATCCCCCACGTCGGAAATCACGATCGTCCGGTCGTCCAGCGACTCGTTGAGCCGTTGCATCAGCCGCGTGATCGAGATCGGCGCCTCCGGCCGCAGTTCGAATTTCTGCCCGTTGAGCGACGGGTGACGCGGAACCTTGCGCTCGGGCGGTTGCGGACGCCGGGCGGTCAGCGCGCGGATGAAATCTCCCAGCACGACGTTGTGATAATGATGATGGCGAATCTTCAGGTCGTCGCTGACGACATAGATGCACTTGCCCGGGTCGAGCCGGGCCGTGTAGATGCCCAGGTCGATATCGGTCATGAAGGTGCCGAGCAGAATGATGCAATCGCTTTCTTCGACGAACTGCGTCACCTCGGCGCGGCTCATTGCGCCTTCGTACAGGCCGGCGTAAAGCGGGTGCGTCTCGGCCAGCACGCTCTTGCCCATCATCGTGCAGGCGATGGGAATCCGCGAGTGCTCGGCCAGGTTCAGCATCTCGTCCTGCAGACCATAGCGATGGATTTCCACGCCTGCCAGGATCACCGGCTTGCGGCAATCGTTGATCAGCCGCGCGGCTTCGGCCACCGCCTCGGCCAGCGCCTCAGGGTCGCTGGCGGGCTCGGCCTGGCGGAACTCGTAAGGCGCGTCGGGCACAACCTTGACCATGTCTCGCGGGATCTCGATGTACACCGGCCGCTTGCTGCGGGCGCAGGTCGTCAGCACGCGATCGATCTCGCGAAAGGCGATGGCCGGGTCGTTCAGTTCGGTCGTCGTGGCGCAAATCTTTTCGAATACGTCCAATTGCGTGCGGAAATCTCGCACTTTGTGGTGCAGCAGCGGGTTATTGAATCGCTCTCGCAGAGCGGGCGAGCCGGAGACGACGACCACCGGAGATTTTTCCGCATAGGCGCCGGCGATGGAGTTGCAGAGGCTCAATCCCCCGACGCCATAGGTCACGCAGACCGCGCCCATGCCGTTGATGCGGGCGTATGCGTCGGCCGCAAAACCGGCGTTATCCTCGCGGCAGCAGCCGACCAGGTTGAGCGGGCTCTTTTCGAGCATCGAATAAAAGCCCAGCACGTAGTCGCCTGGTATGCCGAACACGTCGCGGATGCCGAAGTCCTGCAGGCGGCGAATCAGGAATTCGCCGATCGACAGCCCCGCCGCCGATTCGCATCGGCCGATCGCCTTGTTGATTACCTGAGATTGCATCATGCTGCAGATCCTTTCGCCAGACGCGCGGGGGGCGGCAGGACGTCGCCGCCCGAGACTCCATTACTATCTTAGGGCGGAAACCCATTCCGGCAATTCCGCCGGGGGGGCTGGAGGCCCGCTATCCTGACGCCCGTACAGGAGATAATTGGCCTAAATCGCCGGCAAATTCTTGCTGGCTCCCAAGGTCTGAGGCAAGAGCAAACCGAAGGGACGAACCTGGTTTTTGTCGGCGCTCTCCAATGCGGCTACGGCGGCCGACCGCGTGGAAGCGCAGTCCCGGCTCGGCCCGTCTGACGGGCTCAATTCCTGTTTCCGAGCCCGGAAGAGCGTTGATCGTCGTTCGCAACCCGACGCCGCCGAGTGTTGAGCATGACCAGCCAAAATCCTAAAAAGGCGAGGACGCAACCCATGGTGACCAGCGGGCGCACCACGCTTCCGGACTGCCGATAGGCCCCATAGGAAAGGACGGAGCCCCAGGCCAGCACGGCGAGCATGATCAACGACATCAGGCGGTTTCGAGTCATGGCAACGAAGGAAATGGTATAACGATCGCTTTATTCGGGCGCCGCCCGAACGCTTACCGGGCATCCCGAGGAACTTGGCGGCCCCGCATTAGGGTAACTGTCGCGATTTTGAGACAAGCTTCATAATAGTATGACGACTTTTGCCCCCTTCGCGAAGAGGCGCTGATGGTTTCATCCGACTGCCAAACGATCGCCGCCTGGCTGGCAGAAGCCCGCTGCGCCGCGGCGTTCACCGGCGCCGGCATGAGTACGGAAAGCGGCATCCCCGATTTTCGTTCGCCCGGCGGAATCTGGAGCAAGTACCAGCCGATTGGTTTCGCCGAGTTCATGTCCAGCGCCGAGGCCCGCTATGAATATTGGCGGCGGAAATGCGAGGGCTACCCCGCCTTCGCCGACGCGGAGCCCAACGCGGGCCATCGGGCGTTGGCCCGCTGGGAATCGATCGACCGGCTGGCGGGCGTCATTACGCAGAATATCGACGGCCTGCACCAGATGGCGGGCAACCAGCGCGTCATGGAGTTGCACGGGACCGATCGCGAGGTCGAGTGTCTCGATTGCCGCAAGCGGTACGAGATCGGCCCCATGATCGACCAATTCCAGGAGCAGCAGGCGGTGCCGGCTTGTGCAGCCTGCGGCAGCCGGCTGATGAAGCACGCCACCATTTCCTTCGGTCAGCCGCTCGCCCCGAGCGTGCTGCAAGCGGCCCTGGCGCTGACCAAGCAAGTCGACTTGATGATCGTCCTCGGCTCTTCGCTGGTCGTCGAGCCGGCGGCCAGCTTGCCGCGCAAGGCCAAGCAGAACGGCGCCCGACTGGTGATCATCAACCGTGAGCCGACTCCGCAAGACTCGCTCGCCGATCTGGTGCTGCACGAAGCGATCGGCGAAACGCTCACCGGAATCGACACGGCGGTAGAAGAAAGACTGAAGGCGTAAGGCCAACGCACTACTCGCTGGCGCGCTTCGCTCGCTTGGAGCGTTTCTTCGCGGCGCCGTTCGAGCTCCCGCCTTGATCTTCCTCGTCGCCGGCAGCTTGCGCGTCGTCGCGGCCGAAGAACATCAGGTGCTGCCACGGAAGCTCGTCGAACTGTCCGACCAGCTTGAAGCCGTTGGCCGGAAACTCCTTCATGATCTGCTCTTTGCTCATCTTGTGCTCGAGCTTGATCGGCACCTGGGGATCCTCCAGTCGGTACTCGACCAGCGCCACGCGGCCGGTGGGCTTGAGCGACTCGCGCATGCTCTCGAGCATCTGCTCCGGATATGCGAACTCGTGATACACGTCGACCAGCAGGATCAGGTCGACCTCGCCCTTGGGCAATTTGGGATCGATGGGCGTGCTTTGGATCGGTTCGACGTTCGCAACCTTCACGCGCTTGGCGCGCAGGTCCAGCATGTGCAGCATTTCAGGCTGGATGTCGACCGCGAGCACGCGACCCTCCTCGCCGACCAGGCGGGCCATCTTCAGCGTGTAAAAGCCGTTGCCGCAGCCCATATCGCAAACGACGTCGCCCGGTTTGAGCTTGAGCGCCGCCAGCATCGTCTTGCAATGTTCTTCCTGTTCGCGGTTCTTGCGGATCAACCAGTCGGCGCCGTGAAAGGTCATCGTCGGCGCGACCGGCCGGCCCTTGTATTCGGTCAACGGCGGCGGGAGATCCGCCGCATCGGCGGCTGGTTGCTGCGCGCAGAGCGTCCCCAGGCCGATCAGCCATGACCAGCCGATCACGGCGGCCAGCGAGCCAAGCTGCGAAAGCATGCGCATAAATCTCCCTTTCGGGGCGTGAGGGGCAGGACATCGTCGTAGGACGTTCGATATCTATTCTAACCGCCAGAGGCGACGAAGTCAGTTCCCGCCGACTGTCGCTGCCGGACCGCGTTTGGCACTCGCACCTTGCCAAACGCAGACCGATCGAGCCCTGGCGTCGTCCTACGGCCGTTTCTTGGCCTCTGCCGACGGCGCCGACTTCAGCCCCACGCTGTTGACGGCAATGATCTGATAGTGGTGCTTTTCACCGGGTTTTGCCGCGGCGTCGACATATTCCATCACGGCGAGCGGCTGCTCCGGCGTGTCGTGATACGACATGCCCTGGAACAAGGGCCGACCGAAGCGGCCGACCGGCTTCTCCGGCGCCTGGCCGATCTGTTCGCCATCCCGCAACACGAGGAACGCCTGCAAGCCGCTTTCAAAATCGGCTGGGGCGTCCCAGGCGATCCGCGACTTGCCGTCGGCAGTGGTCGAGAGCTTTACATCCACGGGCGCCGGCGGCGGCGTGACGTCGTCGACCGCGCCCGTCTTGACGTACTCCATCCAAGCCTTCGCGATCCGCTCATTGGGCAGCCAGCCGGCTTGGGCCGGATCGCCGTCGTACTTTGCCGCGGGGACGGCCACGTCGTTTTCCAGCGTGGCCAGCCAGGCCGATTTCGCGTCGACCGGTTTGAGCTTCTCTTCGGCGCCACCCGGCTCGGGCAATCGCATGGCCAGGCAGGCATCGAAGAAAGGAATCGCCAGGTAACGCGAGTCGCCGCATTCGTGCGCGGTGCGAGGATCGGGTGCGAAGCCGATGAAAGCCCCCTTGGGCCGATAGGCCTTGAACATAGCCATTGAGCCGTCGTAGGCGCCTTTGAACCGCTCGTTGCCTTTTTCTTTGCCGCCCGGATTGCACATCATGGGAATCTGATAGGCGGCTTCCGGAATCTCAGGCTTGGGGATGTCTCCCTTCTCCCACGTGGCGAAGGCGGTGCCGGAGCGGAACCAGATGGCCACGATCCGCTCGGGATGAAGCGTCTGCATCAAGCTGGCCCAGAAGCCGCCGCCCGAATGCCCCCACAAGCACCAGGGCGTCGTCGCCAGTTCCGGGCGTTTCGCCTTGGCGGCCAGGTCGTTGAGGGCTTTCAAGAACGCTTGCTCCGAACCGTTGCGCGGATCGCACCACAGCCGGCAATTGGCCTTATCCGGTTGATGGTAAGAAGGGCCGAGCAGGGCGCAGTCCCACTTCTTGGCCAGCGCCTGCCACTGCAGATCGTAGGCAGCCGTCTCGCCCCCTTTGCACGCTCCCGCGCCGCAACCGTGCTGATGCACGATCACGCCTCGCAGCTTTTCGACGCCGTCGGGAATCCACACCGTATACGTCACGCCGAACTGCAACTCGCCCTCCTGTTCCGAAGGCGGATACTCGACTTCAAAGTATTGTCCGGCGGCCAGCGCCAGGCTGGAGCAAGAAATCCACATCAAGAGTGCGGCGGCAGTCGTCGAGATTCGTTGCATCGGGCGGGGTCTCACAGGCGGGCAAGGGCGTTGAAGTTCAGGCGGGACGCTGGGCGAGCTTTCACGCAAAACCGGTTGTCGTCTTGCGAAAGAGCTCCCCGCGTCGAGAATGGCACGCCGCCGGCGCCGAGTCAAGCCGATGGCCGCTTGGGCCGCATTGGCGAAGCTCGCGCGCCGGGTACAATCAAGCGATTGCGACCGGCAACCGGCGACCTGACAGGTCTAGGTGATGGAATGATTCTGCACGTCGACATGGACGCCTTCTACGCCTCGGTCGAGGAGCGCGAGCGGCCGGAACTGGTAGGCAAGCCGTTGATCGTCGGCGGCACTCCGGAGGGGCGAGGCGTGGTGGCGGCCGCGAACTACGCGGTCCGTAAGTTCGGCGTACACAGCGCTATGCCGGCGGCCACGGCGCTGCGGCTATGTCCGCAGGCCATCGTGCTTCGCCCGCGGATGGATTTTTACGCCCGCGTTTCGGAGCAAATCCGCGAAATCTTCGACCGCTATACGCCGCTGGTCGAGCCGCTGTCGCTGGATGAAGCCTTTCTTGATGTCAGCGGCAGCGAGGGCTTGTTCGGCTCGGCGGCGGAGATCGGCCGCAAGATCAAGCAGGAGATCCAAACCGAGTTGCGATTGACGGCTTCGGTCGGCGTGGCGCCCAACAAATTCCTGGCCAAAATCGCCAGCGACTTCGACAAGCCCGACGGCTTTGTCGTGGTCGACGCCGCCCGCGTGCAGGAGTTTCTTGATCCGCTCCCCGTCGGCCGGCTGTGGGGCGTCGGACGCGTGGCGGGTCAGGCTCTGGAGCGGATGGGCGTGCGCACGATTCGCGATCTGCGGCTACTCTCGGTCGAATTGCTCGAGCGGCAATTCGGACAGGCGGGACAGCAGCTTTGGCAGTTGGCTCACGGCGTCGACCAGCGCCGCGTCGTCCCCGACCGCGAAGCGAAGTCAATCTCACATGAAACAACGTTCGCGACCGACCTCGAAGACATGGAAACGCTGCGGGCCTGGATCGTGGAACTTGCCGAGCAGGTCGGCTGGCGCTTGCGGCGGCACAAGCTGCGCGGCCGGACGGTGCAAATCAAAGTGCGGTTTGACGATTTTCAGACAGTGACCCGCGCGCAGACGCTGGCGGCGCCGACCAACGTGACGCAAGAGATTTGCGCGGCGGCGACCGCCATGCTTGCCGAGCGGTTGCCGAAGCGGCGGCTGCGCGTACGGCTGTTGGGCGTCGGCGTGAGTCATTTCGAGAATCCCGAGCAAATCCAGGGCAGCCTGTTCGCCGACGAAGAACGTCAGCGGCAGAGCCGCCTGGACGAAGCCGCCGATCAGGTCAAGCTTCGCTTCGGCTCCGGCGCCCTGCAACGCGGCAGCGGGTTGCTGCGCGACGGCAAACATAAAAAAGAGGATGGGCGCCGATAAGCGTCATGGCGACGGCGGATCAGTCCGCCCGAGCGCTTCGTCTCGCAGCGCCTCCATAATCGCTTCCCTCGCAGCCTGCCAGTCGTCCTTCTCTAAGGCCTCTCGCAACGCAAAGAAATCCGGTTCCGGTTCGGCAAGAGCGCGGCTCATTCCCAACAGCAGTTCAGCCTGTTCTGGATCGTCTTGCACGGCAGCCGCTAACCGCTCCAGACATTTTGATTCCCAGGCGGTATTTCCGCACTGTTGCGAGAGAGATAACGCCTCGCGAAGGTAGACTTCTTCGAGTTGGCGCTCGCCCTCTTCACAGGCAAGCGTCGCGCACGCAAAAAGCATTTTCAACAGCCGCCGCTTCCACCGCTGCTGACGGCACAGATCGGCGGCCTCTTCGTAGACGGCCCTTTGTTCGGCCTTGCTCCCTTGAAAGCAAGTCGTATGCACGTAAAGCGAGTAGTAGAGGGCATACGGATCCTGGCACGTCCGGGCTTGTCTGACCGATTTGGTCGAAAGCACGCAGGCTTCGTCCGGTTTGCCTTCCGTAAGCAGTTGCACGGCCAACTGGCTCGTCGCGCGGATCGCTGCTGCGACATCGCCTGACGACCTTGCAATGGCCAGGCTCTCTTCCAGCAGAGCGGTCGAGTTGTCAAAGTCCAATGTGGCGAGCGTGAGAAGCCCGGCGGCAATGCCCGCCTCGTAACCGAATTCGCGGCTGGAGCCAAGCGCCAAGTCGCACAACTGACGCCGCAATGCGAAAGGGTCGGAGCCAGTTGGTGCGCAATGCAATACTACGTTGGCAAGCGTCAAGGCGGAATCGATGCGCGTGTGCTCGTCCTCAAGCAAGTCCGCCTGCTCCAAGGCTTGCGTGCAAAGCTCGTACGCCCGAGAATACTCCTCCTCTGCACACGCTCTGCGGCTAGCCGCAAGCAGTTGCTCCGGCGATTGTTCAGGCCAGGTCGTCATACGCGGCGTTTTCTTGGCAAGGGCTCAAAGAGCTACCGACGGTTGCAATATTTTTATACTGCAGGCGGTTGCAGACGCCCAGGAAATGGCGAGGGCATCACCTTTTTGACAACGAGGCGCATGAATGCAACTTCGCGATCAAACGGCTATCGTTACCGGGGCGGCCAGCGGCCTTGGGAAGGAAATTGCCCGGACGTTTGCGGCGCACGGCGCCAAAACAGTCGTCGCCGATCTCGATGCACAAGGCGCCGAGACGGCGGCCGCGGAAATTCGCCAGGCCGGTCATGAAGCGATGGCCGTGGCGATCGACGTTGCCGATGAAGCGCAAGTCGAATCAGGCGTCGCTCGCGTGCT
>DASZUP010000218.1:0-24547 GCA_035547635.1 Pirellulales bacterium | reverse complement strand
TCGCCTCGGTGAAGCTTGGCGGCGGCGACTTCAGACGTTCTGAACCGGCACGGTCTTGGCCGTCAGCCGCTATCTCGACTGGAGCGATCTTCGGCGCCGGCGGCGCTTGAGCCGTCTCTGCGGTCGGGCGTGCGGTCGCCTCGCGATTTGGTCGCGTTTCCGGCCGCTCCGCTTGCGGGGGAGCGGCAGCGGGCCCGCCACAGCCCGGCGCCGCCAGCAGCGCGCAACAAACGGAAATACACAAAAAACGCGATGTCTGCATCGTGATCCTGATGCGGAAAAAGGGAAGCTGGAAGCAGCAAGACCGCTCGTCAACAACGCGCCGCGCCTGGTGCATGATATGCTGCATGCGCACCGACGTGGCCGCCGCTTCGAGAGATCGCCTGTTTCCAGCATACCACCGAGAACGCCTCCCGCGAGCACGCCATCCAGGCAAAGAGTTTGTTATCTTGGACCGGAGTTTCCCGAGGCCGAGGGCCGACATCGGCCGTTCCGCCCAGTTTCCGCCCGGAAAGTCGCGCATGATCTGCACCGCCGCTCCCGCTCGATTCGCTCCCTATTTTTTCGGAGTTTCTGGCGCCTTACTGCTGTCTGCGGCGGGCTGCTGGACAGGCTCGCCGGAACAGGACGTCGTGGTTTATACCTCGCTCGATTCGGAATTCTCCAAGCCCATCTTCGCCGACGTACAGCGGGACTTAGGACTGCGCGTGTTGCCGAAGTTCGACGCCGAGTCGACCAAAACGGTCGGGCTGACGAGCGAACTGCTGGCAGAAGCCGAACGTCCCCGCTGCGACGTCTTCTGGAACAACGAGATCGTCAACACTTTGCGGCTGGAGAAACGCGGGCTGTTGGAAACGTATCGCCCCGCCGCCGCAAAGCAGTATCCGGCCATTTTCCGCTCGCCCCGTGGAACCTGGCACGGTTTTGCGGCCCGCGCGCGAGTCATCGCCGTCAACACCCAGTTGTTGAAAGAAGAAGAGCGGCCGAAATCGATTCTGGATCTGACCGACGAGCGCTGGCGCGGCAAGGTCGGCATTGCCAAGCCGCTGTTCGGCACGACCGCCACGCAAGCGGCCTGCCTGTTCGCCTACTGGGGCGTCGAGCGGGCCGAGCAGTTCTTTGAGCAGCTCGCGGCCAACGACGTGCAGGTTATGTCGGGCAACAAACAAGTCGCTCAGGCCGTTGCTTCGGGCCAACTGCTGTTCGGCCTGACCGATACGGACGACGCCGTCGGCGAAATACAAGCCGGGCGCCCGCTGGCCATCGTTTATCCCGATCAGGAGGAGGGCGGCCTGGGCACGCTCTTCATTCCCAACACGCTGGCGATCATCAAAGGCTGTCCCCATCCGGAGGCGGCCCGACGTCTGGTCGATTACCTGTTGTCGCCGGGCGTAGAGACCAAGCTCGCCGAAGGCCCTAGCGCGCAGATTCCGTTGAACGAAACGGTGACAATGGAGGCTCGGATCGAAACGCCGCAGACGGTACAGGCGATGCAGGTCGATTTCGAGGCGGCCACGGCCGAATGGGACCGGGCCGCCGTGTTCCTGCGAGAATTGTTCGCCGCCGCGGAATGACAGCCGGAAGAACTGTGCCAGGTTGCCAAAGTCCGTCGCCAACAGCACGGCATGCCTCTATAATGGGACGAGGCGCGCATGCCTGAGAGGCTGAAAAGATGTAGGGCGGCGCGTCAGCAGGACTTTGTTTTGCCGCGAGCGATGCTATTCATGCAATCTTCCGGCGCATTTTTGACGGCGACTTTTGGCGTGCTGGCGGCGTGTGCGCTCATCTGGCCGACGCCGACCGACGTCCCGCAAAACAGGCCGACGCGTGAAGAGATCCGTCGCGAGGCGTCCTTGCGGGCCCGCCGCAGTTTGAGCTGGGCCGAGCGCGAGAGTCTAACTGCGGCCGAACGGCAATTGGCGCCGCTTCGCGAGTTTTTCTCCGCTGCCAAGACGCGCACTCCGCAATTCGCCGCCAGCGCACTCGGCTGGAGCAGCAAATGGCGCCTGGCGGCCGACAAGCTTCCCTTCACCGACGGGAACCGTCATGCCTCGTTCCTGCGGCAGACCTTCAATGAGCAGCTCTTTGCGTCCGAAGAGCTGACGCGAGCCGTCGAGCAAGCTGTCTCCAGTTACGGCGACGCGATCGCCGAAATCGAAAACCGAATGCTGGTGAAATTGCGGCAAGACGTGAGCGATTTGCCTGCCAGTGCTTTACCGGAGTTTGCCGACGAAAATGCCTTATCAGTCGCTTATCAAGGCGCCTTGCGCCGCACGCTCGACCACGTGCACGCCGATCTGAAGGCCGATCTTGCGCAAGAACTCGTATCTCTGGTGGCGGGTGAAGTCCTGGCACAGGTCGCTGTGCGGCTGGGCGTTTCCGCCGGCATCTTGACCGCTGGGGCCAGTGCGTCTTGGGCCACCTTCGGCGCAGGGCTGGTAGCGGGCGTAATCGTCGACCAACTGGTCGGCTGGATCTGGGATTGGTGGGCCGACCCAACCGGCAACCTGACTGCCGAATTGAATCAGAAGCTCGACCACCTAGAGCAACTGATCATCGCAGGCGACGACGCGACGCCAGGCCTGAAGGGGGCATTGGCTGAGTTCGGGCGCCGGCGGTCCGAAGTGCGACGAGCCGCGATCGCCGACTTGCTCGGAGCCAGCGAATGACTCAACACCATCTAGCGCTCATGAACGGAGATACCTTCCAGAGCACGCTTTGGCCGCCTGGCCCGCGGAAATCAGTCGCAGTTCCTAAGCCGCCCGCCGACTGCCTACACACAGGAGCCTTGTCTTGAATTCTGCCATCTGGTCTGTTGCCGTCGCATTTTCGGTTTACTGTCTTTGGCCGGCCGCCGCGTCAGCCGGCGCCAAAAGCCTGGCGGCGCGCGAAGCGGCCGACTACGTGTTGCGCAAGTTTGGTAAAGAAGCGGTTGCGGAATCGGCCGAAAAACTGACCGCGCGCATTGAGTCGCTGGCCCTCAAGTACGGCGACGAAGCGGTTGATGTCGTGCGCAAAGGGGGGCCGCGAACGCTACGTGCGATCGAGCGGTCGGGAAAGTTCGGTTCGGAGGCTACGCGGCTGCTCAGCCGCCAGGGAGACAAGGCGTTGTGGATCGTTGAAAACCCGCAACGGCTCAAGCTGTTTGTCCGCTATGGAGATGATGCCGCTGCGGCGATGCTCAAGCACAAGGGGGTGGCCGAACCGCTGATTTCCTCGTTTCATAAGCCGGCTGCGCACGCCCTGGGCGCCGTAGACGGCCAGAATGCGCGGCGCCTGGCTATGATGGCCGAAAGCGGCGAGCTGGCTCGGCTGGGCCGCACCGACGCATTGCTGGCAACGGTCTCTCGCTTCGGCAATCGCGGCATGGATTTCATCTGGAAGAACAAGAAAGCCTTGGCCGTCGGCGCCGCACTGACGGCATTTCTGGCGGATCCGCAGCCATTCATTGATGGTTCGGCTCAGCTTGCGGATCAATTCGCCCGTCCGGTTGCCGAAAAAATCGGCGGTGAAATCGCTCGGCGAGCCGACTGGACCTGGCTGGGAATCACGGCCACGTGCGCGGGCTGCGCCTACTTCGCGCTGCGATTTATGGTTCGGGAGAAGCTGCGCCGCCGACGCCTGCAAGCCTAGAACGCGCCTCGCCGTCCGAGTATCGCTGTCAACGTTCCGCCCGCTTCCACTCGAAGCTATGTTCCGGGTTGTGCGGCGTCTTCCGGGTTTAGCGGCGTTGCGGCAACCGCCTTGTCGCTCAAGTTCCGCACGAGTCGTCCAGTCAAGATTCCGCGCCGATCCGGCCTGACTCGTACATCCTATCGCGATGCTTAAAGGCCAGCCCGAGTTCTTCTTCGCAAAGAGCAGGCCGGTTTAATAGTGAACTAGAGTTGGTGGTATGGACCGACTTTGGCGGCGGCGCTGAACGAACGCACACGGCGCGTTCGCCGGCACGTTGGAAGGCTTGGGAATGCGTATCTCCTTTAAGATTAGCAAACGCTGGCTGCTGATACTTTTGTTGCTGGCTAGCCAGGCGGTTTGCTTCTTGCCGGGGGTCGCTTGGTTCAGCAGTTGGTTGCGCGGCAGTCTGGTGCAAACGCTGCGGCAGCAAGTCCTGGCGGACAATCAACTGCTGGCTCAGCAGATGGCGACGTTGATCGACCAGATGAAGCTCGATAGTTTGCAGCCCGGCTCGCCCGGTTGGGAACGTCTGCAGACGGCTGTTGAGACAATTCGCCTGCCAAACGGCGGCTTTCTCAACGTCATCGACAGCCAATCCGGACGCGTGCTTTGTCATCCGGCTCTTCGCTCGTGCGAAGGCATCGACAACTGGCAGTTGGGAGTTATGCCGCTCGTGAATGACGACGGCTATCGGCCTTTGATCGAAGTCGACGCCCGTCACGGGGCCAGCGGTTGGCTGGAAATGCCCGACGGCACTCACCTAGTCGCCGTTTACGATCTGCCGCGACTCGGCGCGAAGGTGTTGGCGCACCAGCGAGAACAAGGCATTCGGGCGGAAACCGCCAGCGTCGTCGATCCGGTCCATCGATTCGGCGCGTTGGCTGCGATAGGCATGGTGCTGATCTCGGCGCTGCTGTCGACCGTCGTTGCGCATCGCTACGAGAACAAGGTGGCGGCCGTCAACAGCCTGCTCAAGCAACTGGTCGGCAAACGAACTCAGGCGCTGATGAAAACCCGCAATGCGGTCATCTTCGGCTTGACCAAGCTGGCTGAATCTCGCGACAACGAGACCGGCGCTCACTTGGACCGCATTCGTTCTTACGTCACGCTGCTGGTCCGCAAACTTGCGGAGACGCACCCGGATATCACCGACGCCTACGTCTCGAACTTGGGCCTGGCTTCGTCGCTGCACGACATCGGCAAAGTCGGCATTCCCGACGCCATCCTGCTCAAGCCCGGGCCGCTGACCCAGGACGAGCGTAAAATCATGCAGCGACATGCCGAGATCGGCGGCTACTGCCTGGCGGCCATCGCCCGGCGGCTGGGGGAAGACGACTTCCTGGAAATGGCCCAGACCATCGCCATTGCGCATCATGAACGCTGGGACGGCGGCGGTTACCCGCGAGGGCTCAAAGAGGAGGAGATCCCGCTGGCCGCGCGGATCGTGGCGCTGGCCGACGTTTACGACGCCTTGACCACTCGGCGCGTCTACAAGCCTGCACTGAGCCACTTCGAAGCGCGCACCATCATCGCCGCAGGCTCCGGCAGCCAATTCGATCCTGCGGTCGTCGCCGCCTTTCTGGCCTGCGAAGACGAAATCCGCCAGATCGCCGAGCGCTCAGCCGCGGATCTGGACGTTGAGTCCGAGCTCAATGCGCTGGAAAGCCAACTGGAAGTCGCCGTCTAGCATAGGCGGCGCCCCAGGATTAAACTATCGCTTTTCCCGCGTGCGAAGCCTGGATGCTGCGGAGTCGGCGTTGAAGATCGGTGAAACCGAGATTATCGAGACCTTTGCCGAAGCGTTCCGCATGCGCTACGCTCGGCTGATCGTCACCGCGCACGACGAGTATTGGCTGGATGCGGCGGCGAAAGAGTTCACGGGTTATGCCAGTTCCGTCATTGCCTGTGATGCCGAGGCGGGCGTGGAATGCTTGCTGCCGCCCGCGGAAACGCCTGATGGCCGGCCGGGGCTGAGCTTGCTCGTATTCGGTTTCTCGACGGACGCCCTGAGCAAGGCCGTGCCTAATCGCGTCGGCCAGTGCTTGATGACCTGCCCGACAACCGCCGTTTACGACGGCCTGCCGGAGGGCGAAGAACGCATCGGGCTGGGCAAGCAACTGCGTTACTTCGGAGACGGCTATCAAAAGAGCAAGCTGCTTGACGGTCGCCGCTATTGGCGCGTGCCGGTCATGGACGGCGAGTTTCTCGTGCAAGACACCCTCGGCATCGGCAAGGGCGTGGCCGGCGGCAACTTGATCCTGCAGGCCGAATCGCTTGCGGCGGGATTGGCCGCCGCCCGGCGCGCCGTCGAGTCGCTTGCTCCGCTCGCCGGCGTCATCACGCCCTTTCCCGGCGGCATTGCTCGCAGCGGAAGTAAGGTGGGTTCACGGTACAAGAAGTTGCCGGCTTCCACCGCCGACGCTTATTGTCCGACGCTTCGCGGTCGCGTGGCGACTGAGTTGCGGGAGCAAGCCCAATACGCCTACGAGATCGTCGTCGACGGCGTTGACGAGCCTGCGGTGGCAAAGGCCATGACCGCGGCCCTACGCGCTATCGCCGGTCCGGGCGTCGTCGCCATCGGCGCCGGCAATTACGGCGGCAAGCTCGGCAAGTTCCACTTTCGCTTGCACGAACTGTGCGACGGACTGACGTCAGAAGGCTGAAGCGCAAATGCGGCCCCAAACGCAGCGGGGGCCCCCGCTGCTTCGGCTTACTTTCTTGCTCTGCCGCTTGTAACTTCGGCGAGCGCCGGGGCCAGTCGCTCGAGTTGTGCTTCGAGTTCCGCCATGGCCTGGCGAGCGTCGGCCATCCGGTCCTGCTTGCCGACCATTTCCAAGGTCTTGGCCGCCTCTACGGCATCGCTGGCAGCAAAGTTGACGAGCGCTCCTTTCAACGTATGCGCTGCAAGGCGCAGTTGCGCCGCGTCGCCTCGATCAATCGCCTGGCGGGCTTGGGCCAACAGGCGAGGACACTCTTCGCGGAACACGCCTACGATCTCTTCCAGCAAGGCACGATCGCCTTGCAATCGGTCCAAGGCCGCCGCCCAGTCCGCCGGGGCGGACGTTTGCGCAGCGGATGAACCGTGCTTGTTGGCGGTCCCTCCGGATAACACTTGCTCAATGACTTCCAGGAGTTCGCGGGCGCGGATCGGCTTCGCCAGGTATCCGTCCATGCCTGCATCCAGGCAGCGTTCGCGGTCGCCGACCATCGCGTGCGCGGTCATCGCCACAATGGGCAACCGTGCTTTGCTTCCTTCGTTTTGACGAATCGCCTGCGTGGCTTCCAGCCCATCCAGTTCGGGCATCTGCACGTCCATCAAACACAGGTCAAACGGTTTCGCCGCAACCGCCGCGATGGCCTCGCACCCATTGTTCACCACGGTCACGACGTGCCCCCACTTTTCCAGCAGGCAGACGGCCAGCTTTTGGTTGACCAGGCTGTCCTCAGCCAACAGGATTCGGAGCTGTTTTTGAGGCGGAGCGAGCGGCGTCGAATCGTCCATCTGAATGCCCGCCAGTACGGGAGCTCCGAGCGCAGCGACGACGGCATCGAAAAGTTCCGACTGCTTGATCGGCTTGAGCAAGTACGAGGCGATGCCCGTCTGCTGGCTGCGGGCCAAATCTCCCGGACGATCTCCGGAGGTCAGCATCATGATCGTGGCGCCGGCCAATTGCGCCTGCTCGTGGATCTGGCCGGCCAGTTGGAATCCGTCGACTTCCGGCATGTGGGCGTCGAGCAGCACCAGCGGAAAGGGCCGGCCAGCCATTGCCGCGGCTTGCATTTTTTCGAGCGCTTGAGCGGCGCCGTCAGCTTGCTCGGGCCGCATCTGCCAGTTGGAGAGCATTTCCATCAGAATGCGCCGGTTCGTTGCATTGTCGTCAACCACGAGCACCGGCAGTCCCGGGATCGACAAGCACTCGGCCTGCCGCGGCCGTGGCGGGACTTCAGCGGCCAGGCCCAAGCGCGCGGTGAAATGAAATCGGCTGCCGCGTCCCTCTTCGCTCTCCAGCCAGATCCGTCCGCCCATCAACTGCACGAGTTTGCCGGAAATGCTCAATCCCAGCCCTGTGCCGCCGAAGCGGCGCGTGGTCGAGCTGTCCGCCTGCTCGAAGGCCCCGAAGATCAATTGCTGCTTTTCGGACGGAATGCCGATCCCGGTATCGGAAACGCAGAAGTGCAACAGAACGTCCTGCTCAGAGAGCTCGTCCTGCTCGACCTGCAGGATCACTTCGCCGGTCTGCGTGAACTTGACGGCGTTGCCTACCAGGTTCACCACCACTTGACGCAGACGGCCGGCATCGCCGACCACGGCGTCGGGCACTCCAGGCTCGACCCGGCAGGCCAGTTCGAGTTGCTTGTGGTGAGCCCGGAAGGCCAAGGACTTCATGGCGTCGCCCAGGCTGTCTCGCAAGCGGAACGGCACGCGCTCCAAGTCGAGCTTGCCGGCTTCGACTTTGGAGAAGTCGAGGATGTCGTTAATTACCGCCAGCAAGGAATCGGCCGATTCCTTGACCATGCTGAGATATTCGCGCTGCTCGGACGTCAGCGGCGTGTCGAGCACGAGCTCCGTCATGCCGATGATTCCGTTCATCGGGGTGCGGATTTCATGGCTCATGTTGGCCAGGAAGATGCTCTTGGCGCGGTTGGCGGCTTCGGCGGCATCCTTGGCGTTGAGCAATTCGGTTTCGGCGCGTTTCCGCTCGATCACGCGTCCGACCTGCTCGCCCACGCTGCGGACCATCATCAACAGATGCTCGTCCAATCCAATCTCTTCGTTGGTAAAAAACTCCAGGATTGCCGCCATCTTTCCCCCGACCTTGATCGGAAAGCCGAAGGCGCCCTTGACGCCCAGATCGCGGATCTCTTTGCCTCGCGACGTGCCGGGCGCCCCGCGGAAAAAGTCTCCGTGCGTCTGCACGTTGGCGATCCAGACCGGCTCGTCCGCGGCCCAGATCCGGCCCGGGAGGCCGACGTTGCGAGAGAAACGCGTCTGCTCAGTCGCTTCGCGAAACGCGGCATAGCCTTCCGGCGAATCGAGATGCCAGATGTTGGTTGGCTCCAGCACATGAGGGTCATCTTCGGCGGGCAAATAGACGTGTCCCACCGGCCAGCCCGTCATCTCGCACACGATATCGATGCACGACTGTACGGCCTCTTCAAAACTTTTCGTTTCGGCGGCCATCGTCGTAGCGCGGTGGACGAGCTTCGCCTCCAGCGCCTGGCGAGCTGCGATGCGTTCGGTGCGTTTTCTCTCGGAGATGTCCGTGGAAATCCCGCACAGCGAGTGCGGCACTCCTGATGCGTCGTACAGCAGGAACTTGGTTGAGAGATAAATGTGCGGTCCGTCGTCTTGCTGGACGATCTCTTCGAACTGCAAGGGCGCTCCGACCGCCAAGACTCGTTCGTCGTTGGCTCGGAAGCCCGCGGCCACTTCGGCCGGGAAGATCTCGAAATCAGTCTTGCCCGCGATCTCGTGGCGGTTCTTGCCGAGCAGCAACTCGAACGAACGATTCACCAGCACATAACGGCCTTCGAGCGATTTGACGTAGATCACCGCCGTGGCATTGTCGAGGATCGATTGCAACCGCTGTTCGCTTTCGCGCAGCGCGCTCTCGGCGGCGCGGCGCGCCGTGACGTCCCAAAAAATGCCCTGAGTGCCGACCAGCCGCCCCTTGCCGTCGCGGATGGGCGTCTTCAGCACCTGCACGTACAGCTTGCTGCCGTCGGCCGTTTGGTACTCTTCGACCGTTTCCAGCACGTGCCCGGCGGCCAGCACCTGCTTGTCGTCCTGCCGGTACTTTTCCGCCAGGTCGAACTTGTAGAAGTCGAAGTCGGTCTTGCCAATGACTTCGGCGACGGGCAGGTTCAAAGTTTCGCAAAACAGGCGGTTGGCGAACGTGAACCGCCCTTGCATATCCTTGCGGAATACGTTCATGGGCAGGCTCTCGACCAGCGAGTGGTAGAGCGCCTCCGAGTCGCGCAAGGCGCGTTCCGCGCTTTTTTGTTCGCCGATATCGCGCACGAAGAACAGGAACACCGGCAATCCGTCCGCACGGTTGATGGTCATCGCCATTTCGGCCGGAAACCGCTCCCCGCTGGCGCGCATCGCCATGATTTCCGTTCGCTGGCCAAGCATGGAGCCTTCGCCGTCCGACAGGTTGCGTTCGACCCGGTCCGCCTCGCCGCCAACGTCCGACTGCGGAAACAGGATGGCGTCGGCTTTGCGGCCCAGAACTTCGCTCCGAGAGTAGCCGAAGGTCTTCTCGGCGGCCGGATTGAATTCCGTGATCGCCCCTTCATGATTGACGGCAATGATCGGATCAAGCGACGAATCGAGCACGGCATTCTTTAACGATTCGCTCGCTTCGGCCCGCTGGCGATCTCCTTGCTCGCGATGCACGAGCGCCAGGCAAACGGACTTCTTCTTGCGCGGGTGCTGTACGAGGAAAGCTTTGATCTGCACTCCAAAACTTTCGCCTGAGCGCGCGTCTTGCAGTCTTCCGCCCCCCTCCCAGCGGCCTTCGTCGCGGATTCGCGGAAATACCTGCTCTCGAAACAGCTTGCGCGTCTCATGGGCATAGAAGTCGAGTAATCGACGTTTGGATATGTCGACGTCGTCAGCGAGCCCAAGCCGTTTGCGTCCAGCGGAATTCAGATAAAAAGGGCGGGCCTTGAGAGTCGCCAGGCAGACGACGTCACCGCTTTGCTCGAAAAGCTGGCAGGTGAGATCTAGCACGTCGCTCATCAGATCTATGTTCTCCCGACGTAAGATATTCTCCCGACGGCCGCAAGGCGTTTCGTCTACCGCCCCATCGGGACGGCCCGAGGCGAATGCCGAGTGCGCGCCCTCCCCTTTTCGAGGAGAGGCCTGGCGAGGACGCACCCTCATTTCGCAGCAGTTGCTTCGCCGTTCGCTCCAGATGTGACCGCCAGTTCCATCATGGCACAAACCGCCGTCCTTAGCCAGCTTGTCAAAGGCGTTCGGGCATTTGGCGTTTAGTTCAAGATTGGGTAATACCGGCGCCGATGCAACGTGCCGAAGGCCTGCGGCGGGCAGGGATTCTGCGGAATACGCGACCGGCCCCCGCAACCGCGTCTTCGCCTGCCTTCCGACGTCCCGCGCCCTGGCCGGTCTAGTCGCCGGCTGCTCGCCCTATGAACGCCACTTTTCGCACGTTCCGCCTGCTGCAGACTGCGTTTGCGCTGGTCTTGCTGTTTTCCGCCGGCTGCTCAGTTAGCTCCGGTTTCCGGCGAGATTTCAATTCGCCGTGTTGCTGCAATCCATGCGGCGACGGTCTGGCCGGCTGTTGGGATGGATGTTGGAAGAGCCATTGCACGGATCATCACGGCAATCTTCAGGGGATCATTACGAGGCTCGACGAGACGCATTACTGCGCCCGCTTTCATGGCAGCTTTTTCAAGTTTTTGCCGTTCGAATACAGCATGACCCTCACCGCCGTGCCGGATGGCGACCGCCTGATCCTCTCCGGCCAGAAAGATCTCGGCAAACTAGCGGGAGGCGTTTACCGCTTTCACGGCTATGCCACGGCAACTCACTTTCACGCCGACTATGCCAGTTGCAAGGATCGCGGCGTGTTCATCATGTCGCGTTGCGGCGCCAACGCCTGTTGCTGCAGTCACTGAGCCGCTGCCGATCGCGCCGAGTCCGTCAACGCGAGACAGCCTGCCGCTTTTGCTTGGAAGCCGGAAAGCGCCGGAGCTGGGGGCGCCCAAACCGCCTGCAGACAAGCCGCCATCTGCTTGAGGGCGTCGCTGGAGTCAAAACGCCGGGGCAATCGCCCTGCCTATTGCTGCGGCGCATGTCATGGGCCGCCCCCTCCATCGCAGGGTTGGCATTCTCCCCTTTTCCCCCGCGTTTTTCGGCGGTATTATCTCTGGTTTCACTGACCGCTAAAGCTTATCTACCAGGAGCGACCGATCCCGATGACCAACGATACCAACGTTCATTGGCACGAACACAGCGTAAGCCGAGCCGAGCGTGAAGCCCTCAACGGTCACAAGGGCTGTGTGATTTGGTTCACCGGTTTAAGCGCCTGCGGGAAGAGCACGGTCTCGAACCTGGTGGATCACAAGCTTCACTCGCGCGGCTTGCGGAGCTTTGTGCTGGACGGCGACAACGTTCGTCATGGGCTGAACGCAGGCCCTGGCATGCTCAAGGAACGCCATGGCGAAGAGTTCGCGAAGCGTTTCGGGCTGGGCTTTTCCGCGCAGGACCGCGAAGAGAACATCCGCCGTATCGGCGCCGTGGCCAAATTATTCAGCGATGCCGGCATCATTGCCCTGACGGCGTTCATCAGCCCTTACCGCCGCGATCGCGATGCCGTTCGAGCCAGTATGGCGCCGGGCGATTTCCTGGAAGTCTTCGTGGACGCGCCGCTGGAGGTGTGCGAAGCCCGTGACCCGAAGGGACTGTATAAGAAGGCCCGGGCGGGAGAACTAAAGGGCTTTACCGGCATCGACGATCCCTATGAGGCGCCGGAAAAACCGGAACTGGTTCTCGATGCCGCTCAAAAGTCGGCCGACGTGCTGGCCGACGAGGTCGTCGCCTTCCTGGCGAAGATTGGCAAAGTTAGCTGAATCTGAGGCGGCTGAGTTTACGGATTCTTCGGGGCGGACGGGGCGTAAATTTCTAGGGCGCAAGGCAATTCCGCTTTGCGGAAGCTGCGGCGGGGGTTGACATCCGCGCATTCGTCGGGCTAGAGTGTCGTTCCAACGATGCTGCCTGAGCCGCTTGTTTGCGATTGCCGGCTCTTATGGCGATTTTGCCGGCGATTGGCTTTTTCGCCTTCGTGTTGCCCAGGCAGAGAAGTCTGTGTTGCGTTGGCGTAGCGTGCCAGGGATTCGGCTACGGCAGTTACACGCCCGGCCGCCTGCCTGACTTACGGCGCTAAGGCGACATGAAACCAAGGAGGGGTCAGTCATGATGTCGATGCAATTCGTCCGCCAGGCTCAACGGCGTGGGACTTCGGCAAATGCGGATGCAGGCGCCTCGCCTCCCGAAACTCGGACTTCCGAGTTGCAGCGACTTGCACAATCGGCCCTGACGAACAATCCCGTCTTTTCGCTGCGGGAATTAGCCGTCGAGTCTCGCGACAACGCCATTTTCATCTCTGGTTCCGTGACCAGTTTTTATCATAAGCAACTTGCGCAAGAGGCCGTGCGCGCCGTGGCGGGGGCGCTCAACGTGGTTAACGCAGTTCACGTCGAGGTTCGCTCGTCGACGGTTAATTGATGGATCGCAGATCGAAGAAGGTTCTTTAACCCGGGCAGAGTTCTGGCAGAGCCGGGACGCCAAGGAGCAATTGGAATGCAGGAGTTACGTCACGCGACTGCCGTCGTTTCCGCTACGGTACTCGATGCCTCGAAATCGCGCCGCTTGCGAAAGGGTACGGAAGCGGAGCGGTTCGCTGAACGGCTTGCTCGTCTGGTCGTGCGCCGCACTTGCGGGGCGGTCCGCGGCTTGCGTGTTGAAATCAGTCCGCAAGGCATCGCCTTGCAGGGACATTGCCCGGCTTATTACCTCAAGCAACTGGCTCAAGAAGCCGTGCTGGCCGTGATCGCAGATCAGCCGCTCTTCAACCAGATTGAAGTCAGAGACGCAAAACCTCGGTAACGGTCTGCGCTGCGACTGCTCGCTGCCGGGGCCGTACTGGCGTCTGGTTGCCATTGCCCTTTTCGCTACGCCGCTTCCTGCCTTCGTCGCCCGGCGATTTCTTCATAAATCGCCATGATCTCCTGGCAGTTGCGTTCGAGCGAATGATTCATGGCGAGCTGTCGCGCGGCGCGCCCCATGCGGTCGCGAACGTGCTCGTCCAGCAGCGGACGCAGCGCTTCGACGAGTTCCTCGGCGTTGCCGGGATCGTTCACCAGGAATCCGTGCTTTCCTTCCGTAATCAGTTCGCCTGCGCCGTTGAACAGGCTGGTGACGACCGGCAATCCGCTGGCCAAGGCTTCCAGCACGACCAGGCTGCACGGGTCATAAAAAGTCGGCTGCACATAGACGTCGGCGGCGGCGTAGTACGCAGTTGCGTCGTCGACCGGACCAACGAAAGTCACGGCGGCCGCAGCGCCGCGACGCTCGGCCATGCGTAACAGAGAAGCGCGGCGCTTGCCGCCGACCACGGCCAGCCGCACCCGCTCCCCTTCGGCGAGCAACTTGCCGACGGCGGTCAACAGCGACGGCACGCCCTTGAGCCGGAAATTGTGCGCCACGATCAACAACAGCGTGTCGTCGTCGTCGAGTCCCAACTCGTCGCGCACCACGCGGCGATAGCGCCAGCGGTGTTCGGGCGAGAAGCGTTCGACGTCGACGCCGTTGTAGACCAACCGCAATTGATCGCGCCGAACGCCGTGATAGCGTTCGAAGTCTCGCGCCACCATCTTCGAAAGCGCGATGAACAACCGGTTCTCGGCCATGTACTGGCCCATGGTCAACTGTCGAAACTCCCGGTAACGCGGCAGCCAGCGCGCCGTGGTGCGTTTGATCGGCCGCAGCCACGACGGCAACAGCAGCAGGTTCTGCTCGAACGCCGCACTGCGCGAGCCGCCGTGCGGCTGGAACAAGTCGCAATGCCAGCCGCAGCCCATGTCGTGCGTGACGTCCAGCGACAACTCGTCCAATATCCGTTCCGCCGCTTGAGCGAACGTAATTCGCGACGTGACCGGCTCAAGGGGGTGCGGAATGACGCCGATCCGTTCCGTCTCGGGCGAGAACTGTGCGGCCACGGCGTGGACTTCATGTCCGGCGCGTACAAGCCGCTGGGCGAACTGCCAGGTCCAATGTTCGGCGCCGCCGCGTTGGGGCAACAAGCTTTCGATTACCAGGCCAATTCTCATGGATGGACTCCCAGACGGCGTTCCATCGAGCGTTGTTTGGCGAGCACTTGCCGAATCAGTCGCTTATCCTCGCGGCGGAGCTTGCGGATCCCCAAGTAATGCTTGATGAACGCCAGCCGATGTGTTCGCGTCACTCGTTCGCGGGGGGCGGAATACGCCAGTTGCGCCAGATCTTTGACGACCCAGCGCCGGCGGAACCAGTGTCGCCGCTCAACGCGCTGCAGGTCGATCAGATTGACCAGAAACCGGCCTCGCGACGGTTCCAGGATGAAAAAATGGCAACAATACAGATCGCGATGATTGAAGCCGTGCTGATGGAATCGCCCGGCCACGTCAGCCGCGGCAGCGATTAAACGATCGAGCCGCCGATCGCGACGCCTGGCAATCAACGGGGCCAGCTCAGGGAATTGCTTGCGGAGGAAATGGTCAAGCTGCACGTAGCCGGCCAGTTCTTCCGTCAACACGAACGATTCGGCCACGCCGTCCACGCGCAGCCGCTGGCCGTAGGCCGCCAGCCGCATGGCCGCGATGCCGGCCTGCTCCAACCGCTCGACGTTGATCGCCTCGATTCGGCCGGGCGTTTCGCCAGGGCCAAGCCCCAGGCGTGCCCGCAGCCAGTGCCGCCAGGAGCGAATAAAGTGCTTCTTGAGATACATGCCGCGCAATCCGCGGCCGTCATCCAGCTCCAAACGCCGGTTTTCCCTATCGCGCAGCGTCCGCAACACCCTGCCGGAGCCGGTTGCCATAACCGACTCGAAGCTCGACAAGCCGGCCTGCGCCAGCAGCGACAGATACTCGGTGTCGACCCACATGCGGCCGGATTCAACGGGGATCAGCCGCGTCGGCCCTGCCGCCTGGTGCGGGGGATCGACGCGTTGGCAGCTCTGTAGGGAAAAATGCATGGCAATCTGCGCGAAGCGCTGGCAAGGCGGGACGGGGCGCCGCCAGGCCTTGGTTTTTGAAGGACTTCTATTTGCCAGACCGCGACGTGGCGCCAACAGCGTCAAGCCGCCAGGGCTGGCGCTGCTTGCTGCAGCTCGTTTCGTACGGTTCGAAAGACTTCATCGATCGACAAGTCGCGCATACAGCGATGATGGCCCAAAGGACAGGTGCGCTGCTGGCACGGCGCGCAATCCAACTCCAGTTGCAAATGCACCGCGTGCGGGTGATAGTTTTCGCTCCAGGCGATATCCGTCGGACCAAACAGCGTGACGACCGGTACGTCAAAGGCGGCGGCAAAATGCCGCGGCCCGCTATCGGTCGTCACCAGCAATCGGCTGCGACGGACGCAGGCTTTGCTCAAGCCGATGCTCAGCGGCTCCTCCGCCAGGCTCTGTACCTGCGGATGCGCGGCGCCTCGCACGATCTCTTGAGCCAGTTCGCGTTCTTTCGGTCCGCATAGGACCAGCACGCTGCGTTTCTCCTCCTCGGCCAGGCGGCGAGCGAGCGAGGCGAAATACCCCGTCGGCCACAATTTAGCGGCGCCGAACGCCCCGCCCGAATTGAGCGTCACCACTTGCTTTCCGCGCGGAAAGCGGAACTTGGCCCACACGGCGTCGGCCGCTCGCTCATCGGCCGGCAGCGTGGCCAGTTCGACTTGTTTCGAGCGCGGCGGCGCGCCGGCGGCATAGGCCAGGTCGAGGAAATAATCCAGCACGGGCGAAGGCGTGAGACGCCCGTGTTCCCGCAGCGGATAGAGCTTGCGCGTCAGCAGCCAGCTTCGCCCGCCGCGCACGTATCCGATCCGTTCCGGGGCCCCACTGGCGCGAGCCCACCAGGCCGTCCGCCAGGAGTTCGGCAGCACGATGGCCGTGTCGAGCTTCGCCCGCCGCAGCCGCAGCAAGAAGCCCAGCCCGCGCAGTCCTTGCTGCCGCGAGCGCGGATCGAAAAACAATTGTTCGTCCAGCCACGACGTGCCGGCCAGCACGTCGGCCACATAGGGCCGCATGATGCCGATCAGTTTTGCGCGATCGCCGAAATGCTCTCGCAAGGCGCGCAGCGTCGGCGTGGCCATAACTACGTCGCCAACCCAGTTCGGCAGAAAGATTCCGACGTTCATGCGGCATTCGCCCCGGGAGTCTTGCGAGTTGCGTGTGCGTCATAGTGCGGCCTGGGCGCAGCGCCGCTTCCAAGCGAGGACAGAATGGCGGTCGTCGAGACCCCTTCGATCAATCCAGCCACGCAGACCTTCCCGCCGTAGGCTTCGACCACTTCATGACCGACGACCTCGGACGGCTTATAGGTGCCGCCTTTCACCAGCACGTCGGGCCGCAGGTGGTGCAGCAGGCGGTGCGGCGTCGGCTCGTCGAACACGATCACGTAGTCCACGGCGGCCAGCGCGGCCAGCATGGCGGCGCGGTCCTGTTCGCCAATGACCGGCCTGGCCGGCCCTTTCAAGCGTTGCACGCTGGCATCGCTGTTGAGCCCCACGATCAGCAAGTCGCCTAAAGCCCGGGCCTCGGCCAGGTAACTGATATGGCCGACGTGCAGCAGATCAAAGCAACCATTCGTGAACACGATTCGCTCCCCGCCCTCGCGATGTCCGGCCGCCTGCCGGACAAGGTCGTCGAGCTCGAGGATCTTGGAACGCGGCGCCGTCGGCAACGATCGCGGCGCCGGCCGGGCTCGCTCGACGGCGGCTTGTTCTTCGAGCAGGCGAGCCCGGATTTCCGCCCGGGGAATCACGGCGACGCCGATCTTTTCCACCTCCAAGCCGGCGGCAATATTGCCCAGCCTAAGTGCGTCCGGCGCCGGCACGCCGGCGGCCAGCGAAACGCCAATCATGGCCAGCGCCATATCGCCCGCGCCGGTAATGTCATATACGGCTCGCGGCCGCGTGGGAAACAGGCTCCCCTGACCGGCTGCGTCGACCAGGGCCATGCCGTCGCGGTCGAGAGTGACGATGCCTAGCTCCAGATTCAGCTCGCGGCGCAACTGGTCGGCCGCCTGAAACGCATGCTCGGCAGTGACGATCTTCACGCCGGTCGCCAGTTCGGCCTCCAGCCGGTTGGGCGTCATGCCGGTCGCGCCCCGATAGCGGGAGTAATCGTGCGACCGGATCGGATCGACCAGCACCGGCACGCCGGCGCGGCGGGCGCCGTCGATCACCTCTCGCAACACGTGCGGCGTACAGACGCCCTTGTCGTAGTCGGAGACGAGCACGACGTCGAATTCAGCGATTTGTGCGAGGATTTGCGAGATAATCTGCTCTTCGAGTTGCGGGCAGATCGGGTCGCGGACTTCGCTGTCGACTCGTAGCATTTGATGCGGATGCCGTCCCTGAGCACGGCCGATGAACCGCTCCTTGACGGTCGTCGGCCGGCTCGGATCGACGAGCAAATGATCGTGGTTGACTCCGGCGTCACCGAGCAGCTTGCGGACCAATTCGCCATCGGCATCGGCGCCCACGACGCCCGAGCAGCTCACTTCGGCTTCCAGTCCGCGCAGCAGGTGGCAGACGTTCGCGGCGCCTCCCAGACGCGCTTCGCGCTGGTCGGCTCGGAGCAAGATGACGGGCGCTTCCTGGCTGACGCGCTCGGCGTCGCCAAAGGTGTAACGATCGAGGATCAAATCGCCCAGCACCAGCACGCGCGGGCGCACGAGCGCATCAAACGTGGCCAACAGATCAGATGGCGCCATACGCTGCGTCTTCCATGACGGAGGGAGAATCAGGCTCTGGGATCAAGTTTCTTGCGCGTGGGCCGTCGCAACTGCCCGCGCCGCTGCACGTTACGGCTTTGGCTGTGTCATTGCGGAGAAAGCCTCGGCTCCGGCGCTTCCTTGGCCGGGAGCAAGGGTCGAGTTTTACAACGGATGGCCAATTGAGACAAGACAACTCAGGCAACCTCGCCACCCTGCCTGTCTTTCCCGGTTTCACGTGTTGTTGCGGCGTCTGGCCGCCCAGGATTCTGGTGTTGTTCCGTTTGTCCAACGCGGCGTATGGTTTGGAGCCGCCAGGAGTACGAGCATCCGGAAACGAGGTACGCCGCATGAGTCGCTATGAGTTGTTTGACCGGTCGCAGATCAGTCTCAAGGATCTGTCGCAGCGAGGCCACGATCTGGGAGCGGACGACTGCCTGCAATTGGACTCTCCGTTCGAACCGTATGAGCATCCAGAGTATGCGGAACTGATCGACCGGATTGTCGCGGCGCGGCGGCAGGGCCGCCCGGTAATTCTGATGATGGGCGGCCATCCCGTGAAGTTGGGCCTGTCGCGCTACCTGGTTGACCTGATCGAACGCGGCATGGTTACGCACCTGGCGGCCAACGGCGCGGTGCTGATCCACGATTTCGAACTGGCCTGGGGCGGCGGCACGAGCGAAGACGTGCCCAAATGGATCCAGCAGGGCCAGTTCGGCCTCTGGCGTCAAACGGGACGGCTCAATGACATTGTCTCTCAGGCTGCGGAACGCGGCGAAGGACTGGGCGAAGCCGTCGGTCGCGTGATCGAAGAAGAAGGCTTCCGGCATCGCAAGTTGAGCCTCGCCGCCGCCGGTTGGCGGATGGGCGTGCCGGTGACGGCTCACGTCGGCGTCGGGAGCGACATCATCCACGCGCATGCAAACTGCGATGGCGCGGCGCTTGGCGCCGCCAGCTACACCGACTTTTTGATCTTCGCTCGTAGCGTGCAAACGCTCGAAGGAGGCGTGTTCTTGAACGTCGGCTCGGCGGTGGCCGGGCCTGAGGTCTACCTCAAAGCACTGTCGATGGCCCGCAATGTGGCCCGGCAACGCGGTGAAGAGATTCGCCATTTCACCACGGCCGTCTTCGACCTGGTGGAACTGCCGGAAGATTATCGCACTGGCACGCCGTCCAAGAGCCATCCGCAGTATTACTATCGGCCTTGGAAAACGATCCTGGTCCGCACCGTCGCCGACGGCGGGCAAAGCTATTACTTCTCCGGCGATCACCGCCGCACGTTGCCGACGTTGTGGAAGGAGATCGTAAGGCGACTGGAACCCGAGCGTCGCCTGGCGACTGCGGACGGCGCGAAATGGCGAGTCGACTCGGCCGCATCGCCGAGCGCGTCTGTTCGGCCAGCTAGCGCAGCGCATCCTGCGAGTTGACGCCCGCATCGTCATTCGCCCTTGCGAAATGGAATCTCGCCCTTGATATTGAGGATCTCCTCGGCGGCGCGCTTCGAACTGGAAGAGACTTACCTTGCCGCCCACAACCGAATCTGACTTTCGCGAGAAGCAGGTCGACTTCTCTCGCACCGTGATCATCGGCACGAGTTGCGCGGGTAAATCGACCTTGGCGAAAAAATTCTCGCAAAAGCTCGATGCGCCTCACGTCGAACTCGATGCGCTGCATTGGCTGCCCGACTGGATCGAAAGGCCAGACGAGGAGCTTCGCGCGCTGGCCGAGCAGGCGCTTCGCGCCGACCGCTGGATCGTCGACGGGAATTATCGCCAATTGCGCGAGCTGGTCTGGCCGCGAGCCACGGCGATCGTTTGGCTCAATTACTCGTTGGCCACAGTCTTCGCCCGCGCCGTGCGACGAACGCTACGGCGATCCTTGCGGCGAGAAACGCTCTACTCGGGCAACCGCGAGTCGCTCCGCCGCGCCCTCTTCAGCCGCGATTCGATCCTGCTATGGGTGCTGACGTCGCACGGCCGGCTGCGGCGCGAATATGACTCGGTATTCAAAGACTTTTCGCACGGTCCGCAAACGTTGATCAGATTGCGGCGCCCGCACGAAGCCGAGGAGTTGGTCGACTCGATCGTCAGCTCTCGACAATGAACGGACTTTCGGGACTCGGACCGGTGGATGCGTCGGTCCGAATCACCCCCTCAGATTCCACTCCATCCGAATTCATGCGGAAGTCATCAATGCGGGCTGCGTTGACCGCCTCGGCTGAGTCTCCCGGCAATTCGCCCGCTCCGCTATACTTCCAGGCTATATTTCCCAGCAAAGCAAATTGCTCCATACAGCTAACCAGGACGTTTGGATTTGAGCTCGCCCCCGGTCGTCGTTGAAGCAGATGCCGTCGGCGTGACGTTCGCCGGCGAGGTGCGCGCCTTGGACTCCGTCAGCTTCACAATCCGCGAAGGCGAGTTCGTATCGCTCGTCGGCCCGTCGGGCTGCGGCAAGTCGACGCTGCTGCGGTTGATCGCGGGCCTGGCGTCGCCGACAGCCGGTACGCTTAACGTAACGGGTCTGCCGCCCCGCTTGGCGCGGCGGCGGAACACGCAACTATCGTTTGTATTTCAAGACGCCACTCTGCTTCCCTGGCGGACCGCGGCAGATAACGTGCGGCTGCCGTTGGAATTGGCCGGCGTCGCGACGGCCGAGCAGGAACGCCGCATCCGCGAGAATTTGCAAATGGTCGGCCTGGCCGAGGCCGCCGGACGCCGGCCTCGCGAATTGTCGGGCGGCATGCGAATGCGGGTTTCGCTGGCCCGGGCCTTGGTCACGCACCCGGCCTTGTTGCTGCTCGACGAACCGTTCGGCGCGCTCGACGACATCACGCGGCAGACGTTGAACGAAGAACTGCTCGCGCTCTGGCAGCAGCATCGCTGGACGGCGACCTTCGTGACGCACAATATCACCGAGGCGGCCTTTCTGAGCACGCGGATCATTGTGATGGGCGCGCGGCCGGGACGCATCATCGCCGACGTGACTGTGCCGTTCGCCTGGCCGCGGCGCCCCGAGTTGCGGGCCGAAGCCGAGTTCGCCCGCTTTACCGGCGAGGTGAGCGAATTGTTGCGAAAGGGGCACGCGTGAGCCGCTTTCTGCGCTGGTTCGCTCGCTTCGTTTTGCCGCCCTTGGCGCTGTTCGTGCTGGTGTTGATCGTCTGGCACAGTACGGTTGCGGCTTTCGGCATCAAGCGTTATCTCGTGCCGAAGCCGGGCGACGTGATCGCCGCCGGCTGGAGCAACCGGGCGACGCTGCTTGCCGCAGCAATGATGACCGGCAAGGCGGCCGTCGCTGGCTTTGCTTGCAGCTTTGTCGCCGGCTTGCTGACGGCCTGCGTCTTTTCGCAATCGCGCACCATCCAGCGCAGCGTCTATCCTTACGCCATCTTTTTGCAAACCGTGCCGATCGTGGCCGTGGCGCCGCTGATCGTCAACTGGTTCGGGTACGGCTTGCTGAGCGTCGTGGTGGTGGCCTTCGTGATCAGCGTGTTTCCGATCATCACCAACGCCACCACAGGGCTGACGGCCATTGACCGCAACCTGCTGGAGCTGTTCGAACTGGCCGGCGCCTCGCGCTGGCAAACGCTCTGGAAGCTGCGGCTGCCGGCCAGCGTGCCGCACCTGGCGACTGGCGCCAAAATCTCCTCGGGCCTTTCCGTCGTCGGCGCCATTGTCGGCGAGATGTTCGCCGGTTCCGGCATGGACCAACCCGGGCTTGGCTACTTGATCACGCAATCGAGCGGTTTTTTGAAGACCGATTATCTATTCGCCGCCGTCTGGACTTCCGCCGTATTAGGCATCGTCATCTTCGGCGCCGTCAGCATCTTCAGCGCCTGGATTATCTCTCGCTGGTATGGAGACGCGATCGCCAGTTGAGCGGCGCGTTCTTTAAAGAAGCAGGCATACTCCGTGTGCCGTCGCTGGCATCAAACGGGCGCTGGTCACGCGGCCGCGGTTGAATCGAAACGCAATGGGTATTCCCCGTTCTTGCGGATTGCGCATGAGATTTGCTTGCTCCCTTTACGTGCTGGGGAGATAAGGCTGCAAACACAGCGATTAAAGCCAGGCGAGCAGGGTGGCGAATCTCGGAAGCAGAATTGCTTGCGTCTCATGTCGCGGGCAGCGCAAGCAGGTACAAGCAGAGAAAGGGTACACATGATCGCGGTGGTTTCGCTGATAGTGGTGCTTGTGCTCTCGATGGTCGTCGTTCGCGTCGCCTCGGTAGCCTTGACGCTGACCGGTTTGTCTCGGCAGTTGGCCGGCTTCCAGGCCCGATCCGCGTTCACCGGCGCAGGCTTTACGACCAGCGAGTCGGAGAAAGTGATGCGTCACCCGGTGCGGCGCCGCATCATCATGCTGCTCATGTTGCTGGGCAACGCCGGGATCATCACCGCGGTATCCTCGCTGATTCTCTCCTTCGTTTCGACCGACGCGTCGGCGGGGCTTGCCGGCCGGTTGTGGTTTCGACTTGTGCTGCTAGTCGCCGGCTTGTCCGTGCTGTGGACGGTGGCCAATAGCGCCTGGGTCGATCGTGAAATGTCGCGCATCATCCAGACCGCGCTCAAACGATGGACCAACCTGGAAGTCGTCGACTATCTGGGGTTGTTGCACCTCAGCGGCGGGTACGTCGTGCTGGAACTGGCGGTGGAGGCCGATGATTGGCTCGCCGGAAAGCGGCTGACGGAATTAAACCTGTTCGACGAGGGGGTACTGGTGCTGGGCGTGCAGAAGCCGGGCGGCGTGTATCTCGGAGCTCCACGAGGCGATACGCTCCTGGGCGCCGACGATACGGTCATCCTTTACGGCCACAAAGAGCTGCTCTGCGATCTCGACCAGCGTCGGGCCGGCGCGGCAGGAAACCATGAACACCATGCGGCGGTAGCCCGCCAGGAAGAAATCGAGTCTCGCGAAGCGGCCGTGAGCGAGGGGAAAGCGACGGAGCCCGAAGAAGCGAAAGAAGCGTGAACCCGGCGAGATGTCTCGCTGTTATTCCGTCACCTTGGGCGGCGCTTCACTCAGATCGAAAATGTAAATCGTGTGTCCCACGACGGCCTTGGGCCGGAGCTTGCGATAGGCGGCGAACGTGTCCTTGTCTTCGGGCCAGTATCGTGGGTCGCCGTTGATGATGTACATCCGGCCCCAGAGCAGGTTGGCGCTGACGGCGGCGTAGCGTTGCGGCGGTTGTGCGCCGAGAGGGCGATAATTCACGCCGTAGACCTCCGGGGGCACTCGCCCGAAGTAGGCCAGATCCACGGATTCGATTTTCTCTCGCTCCAGATAACGGCGCAAGGCGATCAAGTCCTGCCCCCAATCGAGATTTGAGTCAAGCAGGTAATAATGACCGTGATTTGGCCCGCCGCTGGCCCAGTTGAACCAGGCCAGATAGTCGGGCCAGATCGAAGCGTTAACCAGCAGCATGCAGACCAGGCCGACCGCTGCCGCCCAAGCACTGCGCAAGCCCCGCTGCGCTGACTTCCAAGCAGACGGCGCAGCCAGCCGGGCGATCCAGATCGCCATCATCGGTTCCAGAAACAGCACGTACCGCATACCGATATTCTTGTGGCGGGCCAGCGAGAAGAAGCAGAATAGCGCCGCCGCCGTGCCCAGCAATAGCAGCTCGCGTCGTTTCAGCGGACCGCCCCACAAGCACGCCAGGCCGCACAGCAACAAGACGGGCAAAGGCGTTTTCACCAGCAGCCCGACCACGTAGTAGTAATAAAAGCCTTGCTCGTTGAATTCGCCCAACAGATAAGCCGTGTAGCCCTCTTCCGCCCATTGAGCGTCGATGCTCAAAAAGAAATATCGCGGGAAAGGCACAGGCAGCCAGCCCGGCAAATGCCGCTGGAAGAACTGCAGTTGCCGGCTTGCGAACTCGTAGCCTCCCAGCAAGGAAAACGAACCGTCGCCGAGGTAAGCCAGATTGATCACGACCAGCGCCACTGCGAACGCCCCAACCAGCGCGAGCCAGGTCTTGCGCCCCGCCGGCAAAGGCAGATCGTCTTGATTGGCATCCCTTGGCCGCTTTCGCAACCGATCAGAAATTTGCAACGCCAGCAGCAGTGCGGGAAAAAGCCCTAGCAAGAGCAGACCCGTCAGTTTGGCCAGCGCAGCCAGTCCCAACGCACCTCCCAGGAGCAAGACGCTTGGGACATCTGCTCGCCGCAACAATCGGTCAAAGGTCCACAGCGAACCGACGACCGCTGCGGTCAGGTAGATATCAGGGGTGATCAGCGGTCCGTGCGCCAACAGGTTGGGCGACAGGCAGGCGAAGCCCGCCGCAATCAACCCGGCGAGCGGCCCATATAAGCTGCGGGCATATCCGTACGTCAAGCCGCATGTCGCCAGCAAGACGGCGAGCGAGGTCACGCGGCCGAGCA
>DASZUP010000217.1:0-8841 GCA_035547635.1 Pirellulales bacterium | reverse complement strand
AAGAACAACGAGGACGAACCATCCACCGCTTCAGAAGCGGCTGGCGACGGCGCCGCCCGCCAAACGGAGGCCGAGCAACCAGCCGAAACCAGGCCTGGCGATGACGCCCCGGGAAAAGCCGACGAGGCGCCCGCCGCGGCGAAGGAAGCTGACGCTACGGCTGCGGCGGAGGACAAGGCGCCGCCCGCCAAAAAGCCCGAATCGTCGCAGACGCCCGAAACGGATCGCAAATTGCCGGACGACGCCGACGAGGCAGCGCCGGCGCCGGGTGAAATGAAGCGGCCGGCGCCGAGCACAAACCAGCCGGGCGGTGACTTCAGACGCGGCGATGAATTGGGAGGCGCTGAAATGCAGCCGCTCGACGAGCCGCAGCAAGAACGCGAATTGCCTCGCGCCGCTCACGCGCCGATCAAGATCATGGTCGGGCCTTACGGCATTACCATGTCGTCTTCAGACACCGAAGCGCTCGATCGCCTGGAAGATCTGCTTTCCGATCTCATGCCGCCGCGGATTGCCTACAAGGTGTTCAAGCTGAAGAACACCTACGCCAAAGACGTCGTCTACCTGCTGGAAGACGTGTTCAAAGAAGACGACGGAAGTTCGAGCAAAGCCAACATCTTCGACAGCTTCTGGAACGGTCGCAGCAGCCAACCGGAGAGTTCGCGCAGCACGCTGGGCAAGCGCCGCCCGCTGAAGTTCATTCCTGATGCCGTCACGAACACCATCCTGGTGCAAGGGGCCGACGCCGCCCAGTTGGCGGAGATCGAATCGCTGATCGACCTCTACGATCAACATGAAACGCCCGACTCCAACTCGGTGCGGCGCACCCAATTGGTGGCGCTGCGCTACGCCAAGGCGACCGAAGTTACGGAAATCATAAAGGACGTTTACCGCGACCTGCTGAGCCCGAATGACAAGGCGCTGCAGAAAGGCATGCAACCGCAACCTCAACAGCAGCAACAGCAGCGCGACGGCGGCTTCTATTCCGCCATGTTCAGTTATCTCAGCGACGACCCGGAGAAAGCGCAGAACATTCCCCGATTCAAGGGCATGCTCTCCATCGGCATTGACGAGCGTTCCAACAGCCTGGCTGTCTCCGCGCCGCAGTTGCTGCTGGCCGACGTGCTGGAGATGGTCAATCAGCTCGATCTGGCGGCCAAGCCGACGCGGCAAGTGGTGCGAGTGCTGAAGCTGAACCAGCCCGGCGCGCTGGATCACATTCAGCGCGCCTTCGGCGCCCAGGCGAACGAGCCCGCCAAGCCGTCCGCCCCTCAGCCGGGAGAAGGTCCGGAGCAAGGACTGAATCAGAATCAGGGTCGGCAGCGAGGCATGGGCCAAGGCCGCAACGGCGCCTTTGGCGACCAGAATTAGCCGGCAGCCGCGATGCCGTTGGAAGTAGCGGAATCTGTGAAGATTCCGCAAAGCGGCATTCGCGTTATCGGCGGCGCAGGCGTTTAGCGAACGGTGCGTCGGACCCGAATTCTCGCCCATTTCCCGACAGCTTCGCGCTGTCCAATTGCGGTCGGCGGTTTGCCGTCTGGAAATCCGCCTGCCTGCGGCGGAATATCCCGCAAACTCCGCCGGGTTTCTCATTGCCTGCCTGCAAACTCGGCGCGATCCGCATAACGCGGCCGATGTCTTCCGTCATTCCGCGCTAACCGCTGTGCCCGTGTTATCTCGTACAAGCGGGCAGGCCGATATCCCCGTTAGAGCCGCTCAACGACTTGACGAGCGGGAAAAGGACCTTCGGCGCCGGGCGGCCACGTGGGGAGATTCGGCATGCGTACGATGTACACGGCGTTGATTCTGGGCTTGTGGGCGGCGGCCGGCTGCAACAGCCTGCCGCAGCGTCCAAAATTCGCATTGCCCGAAGACGAGCTGCTGACGACCGAGCGGATCGAAGCGCTCGTTCCGGAAGGCATGCCGATCGAAGAGGCCCGGCGAGTGATGGAACTGTATGGCTTCCGCTGTGCGTACGGCGACACGCTGGGCATCCAATATCTGCATTGCGAGCAGGAGAAGCGGAAACATCTCTGGCCGTTTTCCGGAGTCTGGTCGGCAATCATCTATCACAATGGCTACGTCCAGCGCGTCCAAGGCCGCTACGAACTGGCGATCGTCGACCACGGCACTCGTATTCCGCGCAAAACGGCACGCGTGCTGCCGCCTCCGCCGGGACCCGAAGGCCCGATGGTTCACGAGGACGGGGAGCCGGTCATCATCGAGGAGATGGCGAGCAAAGCCGGCAAATCGAGCGCGGCGAACAACAAGCGCAAACCGTCCGCGGTAAAGCGCTGAGCGATTGCGTGGGGCCGCGTCCTGGCGAGACTCATTCCCCCGCGACCGTCGAGCCGGAGCGGGTCAAGAACGCCAGCAGGTCGCGGAACTCCTGCAGCGTCATCCGCTCGTAAAGCTTGTCGGGCATGATCGAGTTGCGTTGCGGCTCGCGCTCGTCAATCGTTTGCTGCGGCACGACCGTGAGCCGGCCTTCGCCGTCGGCCAGCGTTACGCGTCCCGAAAAGTCTTCATCGACGATCATGCCCGTCAGTTGCCGTCCATCCGCGGTGACGATCGTCCACGCGACGTAGCGCGGCGCAATTTCCCGGCTCGGTTGAAGAATCGACGCAATCAGGTGTTCCTGGGGACGCGAACGCCCGATGGTCGTCAACTCCGGACCGATCGCACCGCCGCGCCCTTCGATTTGATGGCAGACGTAGCAGCGCGGGCCCTGAGGATGGAAAAAGACGCGACGGCCTGCTTGCGCATCGCCGCCGCCGGCCAACTGCGATCGCCAGGCCCTTTCATCCTCCGGACGCACGGGCGCCGCGCGGCGCAGCTCGGTCCGTTCGCCCGCCGGATCCGCGATGGCTTGATTGTCAAAGAAGAACAACAACTGGCTCGCCAGCTCGCCATCTTGTTTGTCAGCCGCTGAAAGTCGCGAGCGCCACTGTCGGAGCCGCTCGACGACTTCCGGCTGGCTTTTTGCCGCGCGCAAGCCGCGCAGAGCGTCGCGCCGCAGCGGCGGCTCGTCGAGCGCCGAGAATAACAAGGCAAGATCTTCCGGCTTCAGTTCGGCCGCGGCCAGGCCGAGCAGGGCTTCGGCCCGCAACGCGGCGCTCGCTCGCTCATCGCCGGCCACGGCTCGCAACATGCTGCGGCTGGCTTCGTCATGGCGCAGCGCCAGCGTGCGCACGGCCTCGAGTTGCAACTCAGCGTCGTCGCCATCAAGCAACGAGTGAAGTAACGCAGTCTTCAATTCCGGATAATCGGGCCGCAGCAGTTGCAGCGCCAGTCGGCGAAAGACCGCCGGTTGCTTGCCGTCGGCCAGCGTGGCGAACAGCCGCTGCTCGTCATAAGGCTCCGCGCCCGGCTTGCCGCCGCCGAGCAGGTGTTGCGCGGCCAGCAAGGCCCGAAACAGTTCAGGCGAAGTCGGCGCCTTGGCCGCTGCGGCCGGCAACTGTTCGGCGTATTGCGAGACGTTTTCTTCCGCCGTCCATTGAATGGCGGCGCGCCGCACCGCGGGACTGGCGTCGTCCAGCAAACGCGGCAATAGCTTGCGAGCTTCCGCTTCGTCGCTGCGGCGCAGCGCCAACAGTGCTCCGACTCGCCACTGCGGCGTGATGTAGCTGATTCGGCGACGATTCCGCGGCCCTGCGGCGCCGCCAACGGAACTCTCACGAGTTCCGCTACGAGGATTGTCGCTTTCCAGCAGCGGCGCCAGGTATTTTGTAGCGCCGGGCCGGGCCAGGCAATCGATTGCTGCGGAACGCAAAAACGGGTCGGCGTCGGCCAACAACGGCGAGACGGCTTCGAGTGCAGCTTGCAGCGGCGCTTGCTTCAAAGCCTGGACTTCGAGCAAGCGACTCCTGGCCGGCTCTTCGTCGCCCGGCGCTGCCGTAGGCGAGTCCTTCGCCTTCTGCGTCGTCGTTCTGTGTTGTTTGCCGCGCAGACGCCAGATTCGCCCCTTGCCGTGGACCGGATAGGAGCGATCAACCCAATCGGTGAAGTAAATCGCGCCGTCGGGGCCGATCGCCAGCGCCACGGGACGAAAATCTTCGCCGCCGCGGACGACGGTTTGAGCGGTCGCTTGAAACGATGCGCCGCGCGGCACGAGATGGAAACATTCAATCACATGGTCGCCCCAGGACGTGGTCAGCAAGCTGCCTCGATATTTCGCCGGCAAGCCAGCGCCGTTATACGCGACGATTCCGCTGGGCGCTTCTCCCGTGCCCGAGACCATTGGCAGCGTGCCCGGCAACTCGCCGTTCCACGAATCGAACGGGTGCAACCCTTTGCGGCCGTAGCGAAAGCGATAGCCGTAATCGCCCCCTTCGATCACGTGCAGCAACCGGCAGGGACCGCGCGCGTCGGGATCGTTATCGACGGCGAATAAGGCGCCGCCGGCGCCGAAGGCCAGTTGAAACGGGTTCCAGAAGCCCGTCGCCACGCGATGCAGCTTGCTGCCGTCGGCGCGGCACGCGAAGACATTGCCCCCTTCGCCCTGGCCGGACAGCGACGCGCCGTCCGAGCCCACTAGCCGGTAGGCGGCGCCAAGGTTTTCGCCCATACCCACGTACAAGTTGCCTTCGCGATCGAATGTCATGCCGCCCAAGCCGTTGTGCGGGTAGTCTCCCTTGGTTTCCAGCTTCAGCACGACCGGCGCGTCGATGCGTTTGCCTTGCGGATCGGCAATGGCGCGAATTTCTGATCGCGTGGCCAGGTACAACGAGCCGTCGGGGCCGAAGGCCAGGTTCATCGCGTTGCGAAATCCGTCGGCGAAGGTGCTGACGTTGCGCGCTCGACCGTGCGGATCGAGATCTTCGAACACGCGAATGCGGTCGCTCGTCGGGCCTTGATAGTCGGGCTTGGTTTGATGCGTGTTGTTCTCGATTGCCCAAATCCGGTTTTTGCCGTCGACGACCAGGCCAACCGGCGTGACGATCTCCGGTTCGCTGGCCACCAGCTCCAGGACCAGGTCATCGTCGAGCGTTTTGGGCGGTTCTGCGTGGACGGTTGCAGCGGCCAGGCAGCCAAGGGCTGCGATCACTCGGAGGAGCAATTTCATCAGTCGGGGTCTTCTCTGAAGCGTAGCCAGGTTGGTTGCGGGTCTGTGATCGGCGATGTCCTTTCCAGCATATCAGCTCGCGTCCGACGAAAGGAGCAGACGGAAAAAAGTTCGGCAGTTAGTCGCGCGATCCGCCTTGACACAACGGCGTCTCCGGCAGAGAAACTACGCTTCTGCGCGCAGCCGTACAACGGGCATGGAAGCGTCGTATAGGCTTGTCGACTGCGCGTTCTTTCGATGCGAAAAACAAACGGCGGATGGCGGGGGCTTTTGATGAGCACATTCACTCGATTGGGACAAATCTTTTGGGGATTGCTGATGGTCATCGTCGACTTTCGGTTCGATGGCTTTGACATACTCCCTGATTTCATGGGCTACATTCTTGTCGCCGTCGGTTGCGGCGGACTTTCCGACGAGTCTCCACACTTCTTAGCGGCTCGGACATGGAGCTGGTTGCTCGTCATTTTGTCGATCGTCGAATTCTTTATTCCCAGCGGACTCGCCTTCGCGTTCGGCGCGTTGGCGGGCGCCGCCAACTGCGTCATGATGTGGTTCCTGCTTGGCGGGATTACGGATTTTGCGGCTGCGAGAGGACGTTCAGACTTAAGCTCGCGTGCTCTCAATCGCCGTGTCGCTTATGTCGGCATTGTTGGTCTCGCGATACTGGTTGGTCTCTTCCCGCGAGGCTTGCGCGATCCCATGTCGGCGCTGGGAGCAGTGCTGTCCGTGTGCATGCTCATCGTACTTGTGCTGATCGTACACCTCATTTATCGCGTTCGGCACGAGCTTGCGACCGAGAATGCAGCTTGATACCTGCGCTACGGTATGCCGCCGCTGGGCGAAGCGAACGGATGGCGAGTTCCAAAATATACGCTCCGCGGCTCAGGAGCTCGCTTACTGGTCTCTGCGGGACGAAGCGGCTCGGTGTTGACACGGCTCGTCCCGCCGTCGCTATTGAATGCGTCGCGTCCACGAAAAAGAGTGGGGGAGCGGCCAAACAAGCAGGCCGGCGCTGCCGAAGAAAAATCATTGCCGGAAAACCGCGGCGGCGATATACCTAACCAGGCGGCCGAGTGGGTTGTTCCGTCTTTGCTGTTGCAAGGAGATTTCGGGTGCTCCAGGTCGAACAAGGTTCGCACAGGCGTAATTGCCAGGGTTTAAGTCGCCGCACGGCTCTGAAGGCCGGTTTTCTCGGGCTCGGCGGCATGAGCCTGGCCGACGTGATGCGGCTCCGCGCTGAAGGCGCCGCCCAACGCCGCGATACGGCCGTCATTCTGCTCTGGCTCGACGGCGGACCCAGTCAACTGGAAACCTACGATCCCAAGCCGGAAGCGCCGGTCGAGTATCGCGGGCCCTGGACGGCGATCGACACGAACGTGCCGGGCATTCGCATTTCGGAATCGTTGCCGAACCACGCCCGGCATGCCGACAAGATGGTGCTGGTGCGTTCGCTGCACCACGACAATGGCGACCACTTTGCCGGCGCCCACTGGATGCTCACCGGCCGGTATGGCTCGACGTCGGTCAATCTGCCGCAGAAGTACCCTTCGGTCGGATCCATTACAGCGCGGATGCGCGGCGCCAATCGTCCCGGTTTGCCGCCCTATGTCGGCTTGCCGGCGGCGCAAAGCGTTTATCTGTTTCCCGGCTATCAAGGCGCGGCGTATCTGGGGCCGGCTTACAACCCGTTCGACGTCGATACCCAGCAGAAATATCTGGCGGCCAACAGCAAGTTGGAGATTAACCGTCCCCGCTGCCTGGAAAGTTTTGCCCAGGCCCAGGCCGGGCGGATCGAAGGCCGTTTGAATCTGCTGGAGAACTTTGACAAGCTTCGTCGCGACCTGGATCAGACAGGCGGCATGGCGGCGCTAGATCGCTATCAACAGCGGGCCGTCGAATTGATTCTTGGCGGAAAGGCCGAAGCCGCCTTCGACCTCACCAAAGAAGACCCCCGCATCGCCGATCGCTACGGCAGCAGTCCCTGGGGCCGCTATACGTTGATGGCTCGGCGGCTGGTCGAAGCGGGCGTGACGTTCGTGACCGTCGACATGCCGCATTGGGACGACCACTCGAATATTGAAAAAGGGCATGGTTACAAGCTGGGCCCGCTCGACCAGGCGGTCGGCGCTTTGCTCGACGATCTTTCTGAACGGCAGTTGCTCGACAAGGTGCTAGTGGTCGTGATGGGCGAGTTCGGCCGGACGCCACGGATCAACAGCGGCCAGCCCGGCATCCCGATCCCGGGACGCGATCACTGGGGCGCTGCCATCTCCGTGATGCTTGCCGGCGGCGGCCTGCGCACCGGCCAGGTTGTCGGCGCCACGAACGCCAAAGCCGAGCATCCGGTCGAACGGCCGCTCACGCCCGATGACTTGCTGGCGACGGTCTATCATGTCTTGGGGATCGACCCCAGCATCGCCTTCCCCGACCACGCCGGGCGACCGGTCCCGATTCTCGATATTGGCAAGCCGATCTCCGAGATCATTTGAAGGCGGTCCCTGCGGCGACGCATTCCACCAGGCGTAAAACGCCTGCTCTCGCGGCATGGCGGGCGACTGCAGGACCTTCTGCGCACCTGATCAAATGCCATTTCCGGGTTGATTTGCCGCACTCGAACTTCGTCGCTATCCTGGATTCCAACGCCGTGCGGCAAAGCTCTTGAATCTGGCGGTGCGATCTGCACGAACTTCACATGGCATCTCAAGAGCGCAGGAACTCTGGGGAGCAGGAATGGCCGATTCGTTCGATCCGTATCATGTTTGGCTCAGCATCCCGCCGGGCCAGCGGCCGCCCACGCATTACCAGTTGCTCGCCATTTCGGTCGACGAGCGAGATCGCGCGGTGATCAGTGCGGCGGTCACGCGCCAAAGCGCTTATGTGCGCAACTTTCAAGTCGGCAAGCATTCCGCCGACGCCGCGCGCATCTTGAACGAGATCCAGGCCGCAAAGCTCTGCCTGCTCGACCCGGACAAACGCGCCGAATACGACGCCCAACTTGGACCCCGCGAAGCGCCCGCTGCAACAGCGGCCGCAGTGCAGTCAGCTCCGCCAGCAGGGCTGCTCGTGGATTTGGACGAACTGTCAGGCGGCGCCGCACCGGCCTCGCCGCAACCGATGCGCCAACTCCCGCGTCAGAGGCGGCCAAAACAGTCGCTTGCCTGGCAATTGCCGGCCATTGTTGGCCTGGCGGCTGTCGTGCTGGTCATCGGCTTGATGACCTTTTTTTCGCGCCGCAATAGCCGCGACGCCATGGATCACCCGGCCGCGGTTGCCCTATCCGAAAAGGCAGACGACCCACAGCCGGAGCAGGAAACAAACGGCGCTGCTGCTGCGGCGAGTCCGCCACAAGATGGCGATCTCCCCACTGCATCAATCGAGGGAAATGGCGCCGGCGACAAGATGTCCGATCAAGGCCTCGCTGTACCCAAGGTGGCGTCGCTCGTTACGAGCACGACCGAACCTCCGGCTCCCGTTGCACCGCCGGCTTCTGCCGAACCGCCAGCCCCCGCCGAACCGCCGCTCGCCATCGCCCCATTTGACGCCCAGCAGGCGCGCGCCCATCAAGATGCCTGGGCCAAATACCTGAAGACGACCGTCGAGCAGCAGAATTCGCTGGGCATGCGATTGGCGCTGGTTCCGCCGGGCGAGTTCACGATGGGCAGTACGCCGGAACAGATCGAGGCGGCCAAACTCGCGGCGAAGGTGGAAAAGAAGACTTACCTTGAATGGACGCTCGAGCGCGTTGAGGCGGAGGCGCCGGCGCATCGGGTCAAGTT
>DASZUP010000216.1:0-2729 GCA_035547635.1 Pirellulales bacterium | reverse complement strand
TCGCGACAGCCGAGTTGAAGCAGGGCCTCGACGGCGGCGGCGAACTGCGGCAAAGGAGCGGACCAGTGCGTGAGGTCGAACGATCGGCGGGCATGGTCCAAAGCACGATCGACGGCCGCTTGCCAATCGGCCCGCTCGCAGCGCCGGGCGGCGGCGGCCAGCGGCGGCAGGCAACTCAGGAGGTAACTGGGCGCGGCCCAATGTTCGAGCGCTCCGCCTTGTTCGCCGGCCGGTACGATTCGTCCCTGGCCGTCAACGCACGAGGCCAGGTATTGGCAGGCCCGCTCAAGGGCGGCCGCGCCCCCAGGCAGTTCGTCGGCCAGCGGCGCCAGGCCTTGGATGGCCTGGGCGGTGTTGAACAGCGAGGCGTGCTGCAAGCTTGCGTCGGGAAAGGCGCCGCCCGCTAACTGCGTTCCGTGCAACCACTGCGACCATTCTTGCGCCAGTTCGAGCCGCCCATACATGATGAGCGTCGAGAGGGTTGCGGCCGTCAAACCCGGACAAACGAGCGGGTCGTGAGCCGTGGGCGCCAGTCCGCCGTTGCGGCCGTGCGCAACGAGCCATTGCATGGCCGCGGGAACTGCGGGCGGCCGTTGGCCTTGACGCAGCAATCGCCAGCCATACCGCGCCCGGCGGCGCAGGGCGCTGGCCAGGCGGGCGACCAGACCCAGATGACCGCCGTCTTCGCCCAGGTCGCGGCGCGTGGCGCCGCCCGTCTCCTCCGCGGTCAGCCGCCATGGCGTCCGACGGCGCCAGGTTCGATCTTCGTTTCGGCGAATGCCGGCCATATCTACGAACCCCGTGCCTCACAAAAAAGTAGCGGCGGGATTATCCTGAAAGCCTTGGCAGGGCCCAATGGCAGTTTGCCCGAATTCCAAGTTCGCGAGTCGCTGATCGGAAGCTGCATGGCGGGGGCAAGTTGGGAAGGGCGGCAATTCCCAACGGCGGCAAAGCATGCTAGAAGAAATGCTAGTGAGCGGCAGTTTTCGATGTTCCCCGTTCCGAGTCTCACGCAGCCATGACCAATTACATTCAGGTTTTCACCACGCTTCCCAATCAAGAGTCGGCGAGAGAAATGGCGCGAGCCCTGGTCGAGCACCGGTTGGCGGCTTGCGTGCAGGTGTCGGGACCGCTGGAAAGCACGTATTGGTGGCGCGATAAAATCGAATCGGCCAGCGAGTGGCGTTTGACCGCCAAGAGCCGAGTCGATCTCTTGCCCGCCTTGGAAGCGGCCATTCGCCGCCATCACCCCTACGACGTTCCCGAGATCCTGGCCACCAGCATCGTCGCCGGACATCCCGACTATCTCGAATGGATGCACCACGAACTGGCTCCGGATGCCTGAGTGAAGTTTCGACGTTTCAAGCCACCCGCTTTCTAGCTTTCGAAGCGCTCGCGACTGCTGCAACCTGAGCGTTGATGGACTGCCGCCTTGCGGCCTCGCCCCTGACTCCCCGCTTCCTTTCTCATGCTTCCTTCGCTGCCACGCATTGCCGTTACGATGGGCGACCCAGCCGGGGTCGGCCCCGAAGTTTGCCTGCGCCTGCTGACTCACGCCGAGCTGTGCCGAGAGTGTACGCCGATTGTGTTCGGCGATGCGGCCGTGTTGCGCCGCGCGGCAACCGTCGCCGGTTTGCCGTTTGAGGCTCCGGTCGTCTCTGCGGACGAATCGCAACGTGGATTCGAAGGCGTCTTGCAGCCGAGCGTGCTCGATATCGGCGCTATCTCGCTCGCAGAGTTTCAGCCCGGCGTGATCAACGCCGCGACGGGCCGGGCGGCCTTTACTTACGTCGATCGCGCCATCGACGCCGCGCTGGCCGGGCAGGTCGTGGCGGTCTCGACGGCGCCGCTCAATAAGGAAGCGCTGAGCCTGGCCGGGTATAACTACCCTGGCCATACAGAGATTTTCGCCGAGCGGAGCGGGGCAGCGCGGTGGTGCATGATGCAGTACTCCGAGGAGATCACCTGCAGCTTTGTTACGGTACACGTCGGTTATCGGCAGGCGCCCGATCTGCTGACCCGCGAGCGAGTGCTCGACGTGATTGAGCTGACGGCCGCAGGGTTGCAGCGCATTCGCGGCCGCACGCCGAAGCTGGCCGTCTGCGGGCTGAATCCGCATGCCGGCGAGCATGGCCTGTTCGGCGAGCGGGAAGAAGAGCGGATCATTATTCCGGCCATCGAAGCGGCGCGGGCCAAAGGCTTGCGGGTCGAAGGCCCCTTGCCGGCCGATACTGCGTTCCTGCCGTGGAAGCGCAAGACGACCGACGCCTTCGTCTGCATGTACCACGATCAAGGGCACATCCCGGTCAAGGCGCTGGCCTTTGATTCCGCCGTCAACACCACGCTCGGCCTGCCGATCATTCGCACCAGCGTCGATCACGGCACGGCGCTCGACATCGCCTGGCAAGGGCAGGCTAATCCCGGCAGTTTGTTCGCCGCGGTGCGGTTGGGGCTGAAGCTCGCGGGGAACGAGACTTAGGCGGTGAAGAATCGCAAGGCTTAGGTCAGTGCCGCGAGATGAGCGGCACGATCAAATCGGCGCGATAACTCGAGAGACCCCATCCGCCTTGCGGCCTGTCGATTTAATCGGGGGGCGGGTAAACTGCGGCGAGTTCAGCGGACGGACATCGGTAGGGCGTGGGAAGAAAGATCATGGCGACACAGGGTTATTGGGCGGAATCGCCGGTTTCTCGAACTCAGAGCACGCTTTTCAATCCCAGTCTCGACGA
>DASZUP010000215.1:0-1750 GCA_035547635.1 Pirellulales bacterium | reverse complement strand
ACGCCGGCGTGCAAGGCGAAGAACCGCGTCAGCGTGTGATGGCCGTAGTCGGCGCCGCCGACCACCAGCTTCTGCAGTTGCGGACCGACGACCGGCACGATGCCCATCAGGTTGGTCGCCACGCGCGTGGCCCAATAGCCTTTCTGGTCCCACGGGAGCAAGTAGCCGGTGAGCGACAGGCCGAGCACGATCTGCATCAGGATCAACCCGAGCCAGAAGTTGACTTCGCGCGGGGCCCGGTAGGCGCCGTCGATCACCACCTGCAGCAAGTGCAATACCAGCAGCACGACCATCGCCTGGGCCATGAAGTGGTGCAGGCCGCGCAGCAGCCAGCCGCCTTGCATCTCGTGCTGAATGTAATACACGCTCTCCCAGGCCGTTTGTCCGCTGGGACTGTAGCACATCCACAGGAACGTGCCGGTGATCAACTGCACGGTGAACGCGAACACCAGCGTGCTGCCCCACACATAACGCCAGCGAGATCCGCCAGGGATGTGTTCGTAGAGCGCCTCGTGGATCAGATCGCGTATTCCGGTTCGGTCATCGAGCCAGTTGACGAGTGCCGTGATCATGGACGAGATTCCGCTGCAGTGAAACGTGCTTGAGAGAGTGTCGCCGGCGGCAACCATGCCGGCCGGCCGAAATGGCGAACGCGGCTTCAGGTCTTCGGGACTTTCGCGTGGATGCCGCTATAGAAGTCCTGGTAGCGGACCCAGATCGACTTTTGCCCCCCGTCTTCGCGCGTCTCCGTCTTCAGCGAATCGAGATCGCGCGGACTGGGGCCGTACTTGCACTCGCCGGCGATATTGAAAGCGCTGTCGTGGCAAGGGCATTGATAGACGTCGCGATCGGCCTGGAAGGCGACAAAGCAGCCGGCGTGCGGGCAACTTGCGTTGAACGCCTCGACCTCGTCCGAGCCGCTCTTGCGGCGCAGGTAGACGGCGCCGATCGCTTCATTCGGGAAGCGGTTCCAGGCGTCTTGCCGGTCGGCGATCACCGGAAACTGCCTCGGTATGCCATCGTCCGGAACCGCTTCCAGCGCCGCGATCCGAACCAGCCGGCCGGGCTCCTCATCGCCTTTGCCTTTGGCGCGCGAGCGCAGCGGGTTGGCGAAGGTGAACAACCCGGAGGCGGCGGGAAACAGCGTGATGAAACCGCCGATTGTGACGGCGGCGGCCTTGCTGAAAAAGTTCCGCCGGTCGTCGTCGGCGCCAACGTCAAGGTCGCGGCGGTTCGCCTTATCGGAGGACTTGGACATATTGAATTCTCCTCAACCGCCTGGTCGTCCGCCGTTGGGGACGAGACATCGGTTCGTACTGGGGAAAAAAACGGCGCCGCAGGCGGAAAACGCCGCTGCGAGCCGGGTTTCCTCGAGAGGTCGCTGGGGGACAGCTCAGGCAGGTCTTTCGTGGTCGGGCAAGCGCATCCTCAGGGCAATAGCCCTGAAAGCGAATCATCGCATGGCCGAACGAACGGCGTCAAGCACTTTCTTCTGGGCCGCTTCGAAAGGCCCCGCCGCCGTAGCCCCTGCGGCCGCCTTGTGCCCCCCGCCCGCGAAGAGTTCCGCCAGCTTGCTGCAATCGACGCTTGATCGGCTGCGGAAGCTGATTTTGAACTTGCCATCGGGCTGTTCGACCAGGATTACCGCCACCTGAGTGCCGGCCACGGTCAGCGTGAGGTTGATCACGTCTTCCGTGTCGGAAGGGGCGGCGCCCGTCGCCTGGATGTCGGTTTGAAACACGGCCGTGTG
>DASZUP010000214.1:0-14248 GCA_035547635.1 Pirellulales bacterium | reverse complement strand
CCGGCGATACTGCGGTAATCTAGGGTGGACTGCCGCGCGCTGCGAAGGTTGCCGGCATCCTCCAGCGATTGACGAATTACGCTCCCGTTCGACCTGGAGGTTCGCCATGAGCGTCACGTTTTCCGTCTCGCCCGAAGTGGCCCCGCCGAAACCTCGGCCCGCCATTGATCATGTCACGATTCTTCGAAAAGCACTTCGCCGACCGGTCGAAGCTATGTGGCGGCCGACCCATCCGCTTGTCGCTTGCGACGAAGACCACGCTCTCGTCATGGCGGTGCACGACGCCTTCTACGAGCACCACCCTCTGGTTCTGTCTCCTGACGCAATCTGGTTGACCATGGCGCGAGGGTTCGCGCTGCATGTGAATCTGAACGCGGAACAACTGCGGAATCGCTTTGTGACGCATTCCGGCAAAGAGAAACTTGTCGTTATGCGTCCCGATTTCATGCCCGGCCGAGATAATCCTTGGGCTGAGGCCTTCGACGCCTTCTCGAAACAGATTGGCGAACGAGTAGGAAAACTGCGAAAATTTCTGCGATGTGACTTTTCGACGACGGGTCCGGTCGAACTAGCCGCCAGCGATTTACTGATGATGGATACGTTCCAGGCCTACTTTGAATATGAGTTGAGGGCCGGTTGCGGCATCCCTGCCATTACGCTCACGGGCAACGCCAACGATTGGAAATCGATTCGGAATCGTGCAGCTTTGTTTGGCGAGTTCGGCTTGGAGACATGGGCCAGGGCCCTCGATCCGATTCTCCGTCAATTTGTCGCGGCGGCAGAAGGGAAGACGGACGCCGCTTTCTGGCAGTCGTTCTTTCGCTACCACAGCGGCTCCGGCCCAAGCGTGATGACCGGTTGGATCAACGTGCTATTTCCTTATTTGAAGGACGATCGCGACCAACTCTACCCGAATCCATTTCTCGAGGATTGGGAGCGTCGACTTGAAATTGACGACCGTCAACACTGGCGGCAGCGCTGGGATGATCCGCAAGGCGTCGGGATGAAGGCCATCCCCTCGGCGCTTGCTTCGGCGCCGGTCAAAGTCGTGTGGGGCGATCGGGAGACGGAAATGCGCTTCGTTGGCGGACTGATGGGCGTCTCCCAGCATGACGAGGATCTCGCGTTTGAACCGCAGTGTGGCTGGGCTGTCGTGTACGAAGAGCCTGTCGATCCGCCGTCCTCTCGATTTGCATCGTTGGAAGAGTGAAAGGAGCAGGGCAGCGCGGAGCGAAGAATGTGAACATTAGATGCCTAAGCATCTATTTGTGATGGCTCCGGGCGGCTTGTCGCCTGACAACCCGCAAACGTCGCGTTCGTCGCCCACCGCTTCGGCGGTTCGCGGCTCCGTTGTCAACACAACAGAATTCCTGGCCGTGTAGTGTGTGGCCGATTCGCCTGAACGATCGAACGGAGCTGCGCAGCGGTGAGCGAGTTGGTAGACGGCGCCATTATCGAAGACGCGATAGAGGAACGCTTCCAACTCCGCAACAGCTTCGTGTTTCTCGCGAATACGGCGCTGGCGTACCTGATTGCGCCGGTCTCGTATGTCGGCGTGCTGCATGCGGCGATCCTCGACTCGCTGCAGGCGAGCGATACGGTCGCGAATTTGCCCGAAGCGGTTTTCTTGTGGGTCGCTCCGCTGCCGGTATTGGCGGCCTGGCTGTGGCCTTCGCCGCGCTTGCTGCGGCCGATGCTGACGAGCTGCCTGCTGGCAAATGGAGCGGCCGGCGGGCTGTTGGCGCTGCTGTTCCTGACGGCGCCCGGCGGCTGGCTGATTCCTACGTTGATTGTTCATGCCGCGGTGATCGGCGTTACGAACGGCGTGCGGAACATGTGCTTGTGGGAATTGATCGGGCGCGGTCTGTCGCCCGCCGCTCGCGCGCGCACGCTCGGTTGGACATTCGGCATCGGCCCTCTGTTTGCCGTGCTCGGATCGTGCATTTCCCAGCTCGTGCTGAGCGGCGAGTTTCTCGGACTGGCGCCCTTCCGCCCGCCGCCGGCGCCGTGGAACTATGCCATTCTGTTCGGCGCCACTTGCCCGGTGATGTGGTTGTCGGCAGCTCTGGTTCGGCTGGCCCATGTGCCTGCCGCGGCCGAAGGGGACGCCGGTGCGAGGTTGGCCGACGTGGCGCGCGGGCTGCGGGCTTACTTTCTCAACCCGCTGATCGTCGCCGCCGCTCTGGGTTTTCTGCTGACGTACGGCGGCACGATGATCATGAATAATGTCTCGCTCTATGCCCGCGAGGCGCTCGGCGAGCCGCCGGAAAAGTATGCCGGGCTGCAGCTTGCCTTGAGATTCGGCTTCAAATGTCTGGCCGGCTTCGCACTTGGCTGGCTGGTAACGAAGATTCATGCCAAGGCCTCGTTGATGGCGACGACGGCCGTTTGCATCGCGGGCGTCGCCTGGGCGTGGCTCGTGCCCGGCAAGTGGTATCTGCTCAGCTTCGGTTTGCTGGGCGCCGGAGAATTGTTCTACGTCTACTACTTGAACTACATCGTCGGCTGCTCCAGCCCCCAGCGGATTCGGCAGAACACCGCCTACACCAACCTGCTCACGGTGCTGGTCGGTTGGCTGCCACTCTTGTTCGGGCTCGCTTCCGACCATTATGGTTTGCGTTTCAGTTTCGGCCTGGCGATCGGCATCCTGACGACGGGACTCGCGATCGTGGCAATCTGCCTGCCACGCGAGCCGCGGGCGCCTGACGCGGAAGGCGCGTGAGGATGTCTCCCCTGCCCTTCTCCGTCGTCCTCGCGCGCTTTGCCATGCGGATTCGGCCTTGTATGATGAGCGCCTTCAACAGGGATGAACATCATGGCGAACAAGCGTTTTCCCAGCGGCATCATGAGCACCTGCTGCATTCCTTGGGATGAGCAGTTTCGCTTCGATGAGCCGATCTTTCGCCGCGGCGTGCGGCAGGCGCTGCGCGAGACGCCGCACGTGTACGTGTTCGGCACGGCCGGGGAAGGTTATGCCGTTACAGAACGGCAGTTCGATGAGATCTTGGCGGCGTTCATCGATGAAATGCGAAAAGGGGGAGCCGAGCCGATGATCGGCGTGATCCATCTCTCGCTGGGCGCCATCGTCGAGCGCATCGAGCGCTGCCGCGACGCCGGCGCGAGCCGCTTTCAGGTTTCGCTGCCGAGTTGGGGCGCACTCGACGACCGCGAACTGTTCGCATTCTTCGACCTCGTCTGCGGCCGCTTTCCTGACTGCCAGTTCCTGCACTACAACCTGCCGCGGGCCAAGCGACTGGTGACCGGCAAGGAGTACGCCCGGCTGGCCGAAGCCCATCCGAACCTTGTGGCGACGAAGAACACGGGCGATTCGCTGTCGCACGTTCGCAGCCTGCTGGAAGACGCTCCGCAGTTGCAGCATTTCCTTTCCGAGGCGGGATACGTCTATGGATCGCTGTTCGGCGAGTGCGGGATCCTGGCTTCGTTCATTATGAACTGGCCGAAGCTGAAGGCCTTGTTCGAGGCGGGCCGGCGCCGCGATGTCGCCACGCTGACGGCCATTCAGCGCGAGATCGACGTGGTGTTGCAGACGCTGTTCGAAGCGGTTCCCGGCGGACGCATTGACGGCGGCTACGACAAGTTGTTTGAAAAGATGCACGATCCCGAATTCCCCTTGCGGTTGCTGCCGCCTTACGTCGGCGCGAGCAACGACGAGTACCGGGCTTTCGTGCGCTTGCTCCACGAACGATTGCCCGACTGGGTTCCTGCGGCCGGCAAGCCGACGCAATAGGGAGGCGACATTGGACTCGCTCCGCTCAATTTCCGCCATCGACATCCACGGCCACTACGGGCGATACATTCGCGCGGGCCAGAAAAGCGTGCTTGACGAGCTTTCTTCGGCCGACGCCGCAGAAGTCGTACGGCGGGCGCGGGAAGCGAATATCGAACTCACGATCGTCTCGCCGCTGACGGCGCTCTTGCCGAGGTTCCAGGCAGACGCGGTGACGGGAAATATCGAAGCGGCGCGAGTGACCGCCGAAACGCCGGGATTGAAGCAATACGTCGTCATTGATCCGCGGCGGGCGGAAACGTATGCCCAGGCCAACGAGATGTTGAAGCAGCCGCAATGCGTCGGCATCAAGATTCATCCAGAAGAGCACGGCTATCCAATACGAGAGCACGGAGCGGCCATCTTCGAATTCGCCGCCAAGCGCCGCGCGGTGGTGCTGACGCACAGCAGCGAGCCGAACAGTCTGGCGGAAGATTTCATTCCCTGGGCCAATGAGTTCCCCGAGCTACGGCTGATCCTGGCCCACATTGGCTGCGGTTGGGATGGCGACGTGAGTCACCAGGTGCGAGCGATTCAGAAGAGCCGTCATGGGAACGTGTTTGCAGACACTTCCAGCGTTCGCTCGATTGTGCCGGGCCTGATCGAGTACGCCGTGCGCGAGATCGGCGTCGAGCGCGTGTTGTTCGGCACTGACACGCCGCTTTACCATACCGCCATGCAACGGGCCCGAATCGAATACGCCGATCTATCCGGCGCGGATAAACGCCGGATCTTGCGGGAAAATGCCTTGAATCTGTTCGGCTGGCCGCAAGAGTAACCAGCGCATGCGGCGTACCTTCAGGACATTGCAGTCGCCAACCCGCAAGGGTATGGTAGCGCAAGCAGCGCACGCGCATAGGCGGAATTCTGTTGCCAAGATAAGGAGCAAGCAGATGGCTTGTGGAACCAATCGGCGTCGATTTCTTCAAGGGCTTTCGCTAGCCGGCGTCGGCTACTGGACGCTCGGCAGGCGAGACGAGCTGTTCGCGGACTCGCCCAACGAGCGGATCCGCATTGCGTGCATCGGCGTCGGCGGGAAAGGATCGAGTGATACCGACCAGGCGGGCAATTACGGCGACATCGTGGCGCTGTGCGACATTGACGACAAACGGCTCGACGCCAAGGCCAAGAAATTTCCCCAGGCCAAAACCTATAACGATTACCGCAAGCTGCTCGACGAGATGCACGGACAGATCGACGCGGTGGTGGTCAGCACGCCCGACCACACTCACGCGCCGGCGGCGGTGCGTGCCATGCGGTTGGGCAAGCATGTCTATTGTCAGAAGCCGCTGACGCACTCGGCGGCCGAAGCGCGGCTGATGCGCGACACGGCCCGGCAATACAAGGTGGCCACGCAGATGGGCAACCAGGGGACGGCGGCCAGCGGCTTTCGCAGCGGGGTGGAGATCATTCGCTCCGGCGCGATCGGGGCGGTGAAAGAAGTACACGTCTGGACGAACCGGCCGTTCAAGTATTGGAAGCAGGCGCCCGACATCGTGGCGCGGCCGACCGAGACGCCGCCGGTTCCTGCTCACGTGCATTGGGACTTGTTCCTCGGCACGGCGCCGGCGCGTCCTTATCATCCGGTTTATCATCCGCACGATTGGCGCGGCTGGTGGGACTTCGGCACCGGCTCGCTCGGCGACATGGCCTGCCACACGACCAACCTGCCGTTCATGGCTTTGAAGCTCGGCTACCCGACTCGCGTGTCGGCGGTGAGCGGCGAGATCAACCCGGAAACCTACCCGGCCTGGGCCACGATCACTTACGAGTTTCCTGCCCGCGGCGATCTGCCGCCGGTCAAGCTCACCTGGTACGAAGGCGCACGCAACGGCGAGCGCAACCTGCCGAAGTCCGAGCTGTTGATGGGCGAAACGCCGTCCTCCAGCGGCGCTCTGCTGATCGGGGAGAAGGGCGTGATGTACTCTCCGAACGACTACGGCGCGGAGCAGAAGCTGCTGCCGGCCCGCCAGTTCGAAGGCTATCAGGCGCCCGAGCCGACGTTGGCTCGCATGGAGCAAGGCCGCGGGACCGACGACAACCAGAAGGCCGAATGGGCCCGCGCCATGCGCGGAGGTCCGGCGGCCATGAGCAACTTCGACTACGCCGCCGTGCTCACTGAAAGCATGCTGCTGGGCAACGTGGCCGTGCGGCTCGGCAAGGCCTTGGATTACGACGCCGAACACGTGCGCGTGACCAACTGCCCCGAAGCGGCGGAACTGCTCAACCCGGCGTATCGTAAGGGTTGGGAGATTTAGCAGCCGCCTCAGGTCGGAAGCAACTCGCCGAGTTCCTCGCGCAAGCGGTGCAGCACGCGCGATTTGGCCTTGCGAACCGCGGCGGGAGTCACGCCCAGGTCTGTTGCGATCAGCGCGGGCGGATGCCCGTCAATGGCCGCGCGCCAAAAGGCTTCCCAAGTGCGTTGCTCGAACTCGCCTTTGACCAGTTCGAGCGCCCGGTGGTACAGACCGCTCAGGTCGTCGGCGGTGTCTTCAGGCCACGGCGGTTCGGCGAGATCCTGAAGCTGCCGGTAGGCGTCGGTGCCTCCTTGGGCTTCCGGCGCGCGCTGGCGGCGGCGATAGTGATCCAGGATCTTGTTGCGCGTGATGCCGCGCAGCCAGCCGCGGAACGTGTCGCCGCCGCGGTCGCGGCGAAAATTCTGCAAGCTCGCCGCGACGGCCTGAAACACCTCTTGCTGCACGTCATCGGCGTCCTGGCCCGAAACGCCGCCATGGCTGCACCAGCGGGAGACCAGCGGCGCGTACATGTGCATTAACCGCCGCCAGGCCTCCTGGTCTTGATCGCGCACTCGCTCGAGCAAGGTCAGCGAGGTTGATTTGCCCGGCGGATCCACGATGGTTTTCCCTGGGACGACGGCAGGCGCCGCTCGATGCAACGCAATGTGTCACAGCCGCCACGATTAGATTAGTATGGTGCGAATCGTCTGGGATGCAAACAATGGATCGCAACTGCCCCTCTGAGCCCGAGTTAATAGCGTTTCATGTTGGCGCGCTGGCCGACGGCGACGTTGACCGCGTGGCCGAACATCTTGAGACCTGCGCGGCCTGTGAAACGGCGCTTCAGCGGCTGGAAAATAACGTCGACCCGCTGCTGGGTCTGCTGCGCAGGCCCTATTCCCCCCTTTCAGATGCACCGGCTTCGTCCGGTCCGTGGCATGGCGGCGTGGGCGAGGCCGACGAGGGTGCGCAGCTCGACCTACCGGGCTACGAATTGCTGGGAGTCTTGGGCCGCGGCGGCATGGGCGTCGTGTACAAGGCGCGTCAAGTACGATTGAACCGGTTAGTGGCCTTGAAGCGGCTGCGTGCGGCCAACGATCGCGAAGCGGCTCGCTCGCGCAGCGAGGCCGAAGCCCTCGGGCGTCTGCAACATCCTTATATTCTGCAGATTCATGAGGTGATCGAGCACCGCGGACGCGTCTACCTGGCGCTGGAATTCGTCGAAGGCGGATCGCTGCAGTCCAAGCTGACCGGCAAGCCGCAGCCGGGCGATGCGGCCGCCGAGCTGATCGAGCTCGTCTCGCGTGCGGTCCATCATGCGCATCTCAAGGGCATCGTCCATCGCGATCTCAAACCGGCGAATATCCTCTTGGCGCGCGGTGCGCAGGAATGGCAAGCCCGCACTGCCAGCCGCGGCGCGCGAACCAGTCCCTACGGCTTGCCCAAGATCGCCGACTTCGGCATCGCCAAATGGCTCGCCATCGACTCGGGCCATACAGAGCACGGCGACGTGCTGGGGACGTCGACCTACATGGCGCCGGAACAAGCCGCCGGGAAACTGAATCAGATCGGTCCGGCGACGGACGTCTACAGCCTGGGCGTGATGCTTTATGAATTGCTCACAGGGCGAGTGCCGCTGCAAGGCACGACGACGCTGGAGACTTTGGCCCTGGTGCGCGGCGAGGAGCCTATGCCGCCGCGCCTGCTGCAGCCGCACGTCGCCCGCGACCTGGAAACGATCTGTCTGAAGTGCCTGGAGAAAGAACCCGGACGACGCTACGCAAGCGCTGTCGATCTGGCCGACGACTTATGCCGATTCTTGAACCATGAGCCGATTCGAGCGCGACCGACCAGGTGGTGGGAGCACGGTTGGAAATGGTCTCGCCGCCATCCGGCCGTGGCGGGACTGTCTGCGGCGCTGGTGCTGGTGGCCGTGATTGGCGTGGCGGCGGTCTCCTGGCAGTGGCGGCGCGCCGAACGACGCGCCGCCGCCGAAATCATCGCGCGCACTCGAGCGGAAGCGGATGAAAGAAAGATCGAGCGCCTATCGGCGAGCATGATGCTCGATCGGGCCGGCTTGCTTTGCGAGTCGGGCGAGGTCGATGAAGGGTTGATCTGGATGGTCGAAGCGCTCGATGCCAGCCGGCGAGCACGCGATCCGACGCTGGAACGCGTCGCTCGCTTGAGTCTGGCGGGCTGGAAATCGTTCCGGTTGCGCGAGCGCGTACGCCGGCCGCACAGCGGCGGCGTGACGACGGCCGCGTTTCACCCCGACGGCAAGGTCTTGCTGACTGGCGGAACGGACGGCCGAGCGCGGTTCTGGGACGTCCGCAACGGCGAACTCGCGGGGAAGGCCCTGGCCGACGAGGGACCGATCCAGACGCTGGCCTACAGTCCCGACGGCAAACGCGTGCTCACCGGCGGCGCCCGCGAGGCTGGCGGCGAAACTCGGCTTTGGGACGTCAGCACGGGAAAACTGCTCGGGCCGCCGCTGCGCCACGACGAAGCGGTTGCCTACGTTGCGTTTTGTGACGGCGGCGCCAGCTTTGCGACGGTCAGCGCAAGCGAAGCGCGGATCTGGAACGTAACCGACGGGAGCCCTGTCGGTCCGCCTATGCGGCATGGACCGATGGTCCCCGATCCCGCCGCACATCCACGGCCCATGAAGGGAATCGTCAGTCCGGACGGCAAACTGATTGCAACGGGCGGAAGCGACCATAAAGTGCGAATCTGGAATGCGGCGACGGCAATGCCGGTGGGCGAGCCGTTGGAGGCGACCCACGCCGTCGTTGCTTTGGCCTTTAGTCCTGACAGCACCATGCTGCTGGCCGGCGGCGCCGACGGCGGCGTGCGAATGTGGGAGGCGGCGAGCGGTCGGCGGCGCGGCGAAAGTCTCAAGATGCGCGGCATCGTGAATGTGGTTGCCTTCAGTCCCGACGGCCGGCTGGCCGCGGCCGCTGGAGCGGTCGGCGACCCGCACCTGGAACCTTCCGGAGAAGTGCAGTTGTGCCAGGTGGAAACTGGCCAGAACCTGGGCGCCGCCTTGCCGCACCCGCGCCCGGTGCGCACGCTGGCGTTCAGTCCGGGCGGCCGGCTGTTGCTGACCGGTTGCGAAGACGGTCAGGCGCGTTTCTTTCTTACGGCCACGTCGGCGCTGATCGCCAAACCGCTGCCTCACGATGCGCCTTTTTCGGCGGCGGCCTTCAGTCCTGACGGATCGACGGCGATCACCGCAACGGCCGGCGCCGGAGACCGTCCCTGTATCCGCTTCTGGGCGGCGCCGGCCGAGCAAGCATTTGGCCGATCGCTCGTGCAACCGGGCGAACTGGTGAGCATCGCATTTCATTCCGATAATGTCTCGCTCCTGGCGAGCACGCGCGCCGGCGTCACGCGACGCTGGAGGCTCGATCAGAATGCGCAGCTCGGAGCGCCGGCGGCCGGCGAGCCGACGGACGCCACGATCAAGTCCGTCTTGCAATCGCCCGACCCGTCCCCATCGAGCCGCGCCGGCGAGCAACGCCTCGCCTTTTCGCCCGATCAATTGACGGCGTTCGAGGCGGGCGCTGACGGCGTGGCGCGGCTTCGGGACGTTGCGACGGGCAAGACTTTCGGACCGCCGCTGGGCCGCGAAGGCGTCTGCTGCGTGGCTTTCAGCTCGGACGGCTTGCGTCTGGCGGCCGGCGCCTTCGACGGCAAGATTCTGGTTTGGGATATGTGGTCGCCGTTGGAAGGCTCGCCCGAGCAGGTGCGGTTGACAATCGAATTGCTCACCGGCCTGAAGTTGGTTTCCAGCGAATTCGTCTGGCCCTGCTCCGAGGAAGACCGCCAGACGCGTCGTCGGCGCTTGGAAACGCTGGGCGGACCGGTGGCCCGAATTGAATAGGGCGCCTCGCACCCCCCTCGCCAGGGCGAGCCGGAAGTGGCCTTGTTCCGACGGACGAAACGTGCGAAGTTGTCGATCGCGCGTCCGTCGCGAGACGTCGCTTTGGGCGGCGACTCGCAAAAACGGCACGGCTGGCGACGGAACGCCGGCGCCGTGTTTTTCGCAGCAGGACGGACGACGAAGTTCGAGAGATGGAACTCACCAACATCATGTCGACGCTGCGCCCGACGTTCCTGGTTGGGGTTTGCCTGGCCCTGGCGGCTGCGTCTCCAGCGTCGCTGGCGCCGGCCGCGGAGATCGCTGCAGAAACTGCGGCCACGGAGTCTTCGGCGACGGCCTCGCCTGCCGCCGACGCATTGCCGGGCGTAACGGCGGACCTGCTGAAGAGCAGGGTTGCGGAGACCGAGGCCGCCAAGGACCTCGACGACGACGCCAAGGCCGCCATTCTTGCAGTCTTGCGAGATGCGCAGGCGGAACTGGACCGGGAGGCCGATCTCGCCAAGCAAACGGCGCAATTCAAACAAGCCTCGCAAAATGCGCCGCAGCGGCTGGCGGATATTCGCGCGGAGCTTGGCGCGCCGTCGCATACAAAAATTCCCATGGCGCCGAGCGACGCCACGTTGACGGATTTGGAATCGCAACTGACGGAGTTTCAAGACAAGCTCAAGGGGAAGCAGGACGATTTGACCCAGCTCGAGGCGGAGCCGCAACGCCGCAACGAGCGACGGCTGAAACGCATCCCTGAGGAAATCTACGCGGCCAATAAGGAGCTGGAAGAGATTCAGCTCCAAGCCGTAACGCCTCGCAAGGGAGAGTCGAAAGAGCTGGCGGCCGCGCGTCTGTTGCTGCTGGCCGCACGCCGGCAGGCGCTGCTCGAACAGATCGCGTGTTGTACGAGCGAGCGCGAGAGCTACAACGCCGAGGATGAGTTGTTCCCCAAGCTGCACGACTTGACGGAACGCAAGGTGGGCGAGCTCAAGCAACTGGTGAACGCCTGGCAAGGAATCGTCAGCGCGCGCCGTCAGGAAGATGCGGATGTCAAACTCAAACGCGCCGAACGGGAGAGCCGAATCGTCTATCCCGAGCTGCGCGGCATGGCCGAAGAAAACGAGAAACTCGCCCAAAGCGTCACTCAGATCAATAACGACATCGCCGTGGCTGCCAGGCGGACCGTCGAATTCGGTAACTCGCTTTCCGAACTGGAACGTGACTTTCAAGGGCTCACCAAGAAGGTCGATCTGGGCCTCGGACAACAGCTCGGCCCGTACCTGCTGCAATTCCGCATTGATCTGGTGCGCCGCCGGCGGAAGCTGGAGGCGTCTCGGCTGCCGCAGTCGCAGATCGATGCCGTTCGACTCGAATGGCTGGACCTTACGGAGAAACGCAACAAGCTCAGCGATCTCGAACTGCGGACCGACGAGGCGCTGGCCAGCCTGGTGCTTTCCGCCGGGCATTCGCCGCGCGACATGCTGGAGATCGAACTGCATCGGCTGCTGGAGAGCCGCAGGGAACTGCTCGATTCGCTGATCAGCGCCTACGAACGCTACATCCGCGAGATGGGGCCGCTGACCGCCGCCGACAAGGAACTCTTCGACGCCATCGACAGTCAGCTCGACTATATCGATGAGCGGATCTTCTGGGTGCGAAGCACGGCGCAGCTCTCGACGAGCGATCTGGCTGCTGCCGGAGACGCGTTGCGATGGTACGCGCAACCGGCGCAATGGCGCTCGGTCGGGCGGCAATTTGTGCATGGCGCCGCCGCGCGTCCGCTGTGGACTTTTGCGGCGGCCGTTGTATTCATTGCTCTGGTCGTTGCGCGGCCCAAGATGCATCGCCGGATCCGCAAGCTCAGCGAACATGCCGTCCGCGGCAGTGCGGACGACATGATGGTCACGCTGCGCGCCTTCTTTTTGACGGTGCTGACGGCCGCGCCGTGGCCCGCACTGTTGGCGACCTTGGCGTGGCTGCTGGAGCGGCCGGTCGGCGGCTCGGAGCTGAGCGACGCGCTGGCCTACGGCCTGTATTTCACGGCGGGAGTGCTGGTTGCGCTGGAGTTCTTGCGGCAGGTTTGTCGAGGTCGGGGACTGGGGGCCTCCCACTTCGCCTGGCCCGAACAGAGCACGCGGCTGCTGCGCAAACACTTCCGTTGGTTCGTGCCTCTGGCTCTGCCTCTGACTCTGTTGGGAGCAACCACGCACGCGCTAGACAACGACCGTTGGGAGTCGTTGTGCCGCTTGATCTTCATTGCGGCGATGTTGCTGCTATCGCTGTTGATCCATCGCATCTTCCGGCCCGTGGGCGGCGTGCTGCACGAGTTTCTCGCCTCGCGCCGGGGAACCTGGATCCAGCAGTTGCATCATTTCTCTTTCCCGCTGCTCGTCGCCAGCCCGGTGGCGCTGGCCGCGCTGGCAAGCTTCGGCTACTACTACACGGCTCGCCAGTTGGCCTGGCGGTTCCAGGCCAGCGGCGTGTTGTTCACCGTCGTATTGATCAGCGGCGCCTTGCTGCTGCGCTGGGTGCTGATTTTGAGGCGCCGTCTTGCCATGCGCGAGGCGAAGCAGCGGCGAGCCGCAGCGCAGCACGATCAAAAAGGCGCCGAGACGTTGAGCATGCCCATTGACGCCAAGGGGCAGCTCGACCTGACGACCGTCAATCTGCAAACGCGGCGATTCGTCGAGACGGCACTGCTCGTCGGCGTTGCCGCCGGTCTGTGGTGGATATGGGCCGACGTGTTGCCGGCCCTGTCGTTGCTCAACGTGCCGCTCTGGCACGTCGAAGCAGGCGAGGGCGTGACGAGCCTCGAACCGATCAAAGTGGTGCACTTGCTGGAGGCGGCGCTGGCGCTGATTCTGACGGTGGTCGCCACCCGCAACATCCCTGGTTTGCTGGAAATCGTCCTGCTGCAGCGGCTGCCGCTGGAGTTGGCCACGCGGTATGCCGTCACCACGTTGTTCCGCTATGCCATCACCGTGGCGGGTCTGGTGATCGCGTGCCTGGCGATTGGCGTGTCCTGGTCGAAGATTCACTGGCTGGTGGCGGCCGTGAGCGTCGGCCTGGGCTTTGGCTTGCAGGAGATCTTCGCCAACTTTGTTTCGGGCCTGATTATCCTCTTCGAGCGTCCGATTCGGGTGGGCGATATCGTGACGGTCGACGACGTCAGCGGCACAGTTTCGCGGATTCGCATTCGCGCCACCATGATCACGGACTTCGATTGCAAGGAACTAGTGGTTCCCAACAAGGAGTTCATCACCGGCCGCTTGCTCAACTGGACCCTCAGCGATCCGGTGAATCGAGTCTGCCTGACCGTCGGAATTGCGTACGGATCGGACATCGAAAAGGCGCGGGACTTAATGCTCCGCGTGGCCGCAGAAACGCCCGGCGTGCTCGAAGAGCCGGCGCCGATCGCGAGCTTCGAGAGCTTTGGCGACAGCGCATTGAACCTGGTGCTGCGATGTTGCCTGCCGAACCCCGTCCTGGAGCACCGCCTGGCCGTGATCCACGCCTTGAATACGAAGATTCACGATACTTTTCGTGCAGAAGGCATCGATATCGCCTTCCCCCAGCTCGATCTGCACGTCCGCAGTAGCGCTTTGGCGGCTTTGCAGCGGCACGCGGCCTGAATTGCCGGCGGCAATCTCGGGACGCACTTCGTACCAGGGCCTTTCACTTTTTCATGATGGGCAAGAACCTGTTATAGGCGCGGGTGCCTGGGGCTGAGCCTAGGCGAAGCCCCAGAGTGAGTTCGGTCTGGGGCACGCTGCGCTTTGCCCCAGGCACCCCTCGCCCAAAAGTGAAAAAGTGAAAGGCCCTGCACTTCGTACTCCGCCTCTTGCTTGCGGCCCGTCGGCGCGGCATGCTGCAAGCTTACTCTGCACGCAATCTCGGGGGAAATGCGATGAAATCCGCGCTTACGCTTTTGATGCTGGCCGCTTGGGCTGCTGCGCCACTGTGCGTATCCGCTGACGAAAACCCGCCGAACATCGTGTTCATCATGGCGGACGATCTGGGCTACACGGACCTGGGCTGCTTCGGGAGCAAATACTACGAGACGCCGAACATCGACCGCCTGGCGGCGCAGGGCATGAAACTGACGTGCCATCATCATTGTCAGAACTGTGCTCCGACGCGCGCGGCGCTGATGAGCGGCCAGTGGGGCGCGCGGACGGGAGTTTATACCGTCGGCGGCATCGACCGTTTTGATTGGCGCCAGCGCCCGTTGCGGCCGGTCGATAACGTCACCAAACTGCCGTTGGATCGTGCAACCGTCGCCGAGCAGCTCAAGCAGGCCGGTTACGCGACCGGCATGTTCGGCAAGTGGCACCTGGGGCAGAACGGCGAGTA
>DASZUP010000213.1:0-2739 GCA_035547635.1 Pirellulales bacterium | reverse complement strand
GCGCGAGGCGCCCGACTGTTTGGCCAGCGTTGTCGCCTGGGCGAGAATTCCGCCTCGCGAAAAGCGCTTCACCCCATCGACCCGCCTCCAGTCGTCTCCTTGCACGCCCGGTATGCCGTAGTGCGCGGCCAACGCTTCGTTGAGAAACGTGTAGTCCGCGTCGAGAATATCGAGCAGCGAGCCGTCGTTCTGAAACAAATCGGTGAAGAACTGGATTGACTCTTCATACATCGCCCCGCGCAGCTCGGCGAACGTGGGAAAGTGCCGCTCGCTTTTCTCATCAAGCTGGTCAAAATCTTCGATGTGCAGCCAATGGCAGGCGAACTCCGTGGCCAACCGCCGAGTGCGCCCGTCTGCCAGCATCCGCCGGAGTTGCAACATCGAAACGTCCGTTTCGCCCAGCCGGCCGGCCGCGGCAAGCCGACGCAATTCGTCGTCGGGCTGCGATGACCAGAGAAAATAGCTCAACCGGCTGGCCAGTTCCCAGTCCGAGACGGGCGATTGACTGGCGCCGGGCCCCGGCTTTTCCACGTGATATAAAAACGCCGGCGACACGAGCACGCGCGCCAGCATCAGGCGGACTGTTTCTTCATGCGACAGCCCTTGTTTCCGCAGTCGACGGTTGAGCTCGAGCAGCTCCTGCCACTCGGCGCCGTGCAACGGCCGCCGGTAGGCAAGCGCGGCAAAGTCCAGCAACGCTTCGAGATGTTTCAATTCCGTGTCGACGAGCAATTGTCGGAAGGCTGCGGCGCGCCGTTGGATCGGTCCGCGCAACGGTTCGAACACTTTGGGGTCAGCGTCCTGCGTGGCGAATTCCATGAGTTGTGCGTAGGCGTCGACCAGCTTGAGCGCGTCGTGGCTCACGTAGTGCAGCTCGTCCCAGAGACGCTCCAGCGTTTCGGCCTGCGAGTCGTCCAGCACCAGCCGCCTGAGTTGATCGTCTTCGCGGTAGTACAACGTCAACGTCACCACTTCGTCCACCGGCACGATGCGCGTATAGCACAGCGCCGCGGGAAAGAGGCTGCGGAAGTCGTCGAAGGAGGTCTCTATCCGTTTCCGCGCCGCACTGCCCTCCAACGCGATGATGGGCGTATCGGGCTGCGGCATGGCGCCGAGTTCCGGCGGCGCCGTTGCGGCAGACGCTTGCACGCTGCCTTCGGCGCCCGAGGCACGGTCAAGCGTCACGGTCGCAACGAACTCGCAGCCCTCGCCCAGGTCGGCGGGCAGCGGGATTTCGATTGTTGTCGGCGCCTGCACGCAGAGGCTTGCCGCGTCAACACTTTGCCCGCCGGGATGACGCCCGAAACGCTTGGGATCGAGTCCCCAGGATACTTCGTTCTCTTTTGCGGCGGCGCCGGCGGCTTGATCATCTGTATCGCCGCTCGCTGCGGCACGACGCGCTGCGGCAAAGAGCGGACCGCCCAGCGAAGCGAGCTGATAATAGAGCGTCGAATTGGGACTGTTCTTGTCGGCCGGCGGCGGCGAAGTCAACAACTTCTGCAGCGCCTCGGCAAGCTGCTTCTTCGCCTCCGCAGTCGGCGCCGATTGCCACTTCGCCAGCAGCGAGCCGCTGGGGAAGACAAACTCCGATCCGGCGCCTGCTTGCTCGTCTTCCGTGTAAAAGTGCCAGACGCCGGCGTTTCCAAAGCGGTCGGCATGAGGGTTGCCGGCCAGCACGTCGCCGGAAACGTCTGCAGCCAGGTCCCACTCGCGACCGCCTTCGGCCTGGTCGGTAATCGTGAGGTCGACGGCGGTCAGGTCGCAGGAGTGATTGCCGTTGCGCGGTCCAACGATCAGCGAGACAACATCCCCCGGCTCGACGGCCAGGTTTTCGATCGGCCCGAACTCAACCGCCTTGGCCCCTTGAGCCATTCCATCGGCCAAGTTCTGCCGCGTGGCGCGGCGGCGCAGTTCGAGCGACCAGGTCACGCCGTTGCCGCACTCCGGATGTGCGTGGGCCGTCTTGCCGCGAATTCGCAACGTCGCAGCCACAGGACTGCGCCAACCGACGGCGGCGCGGAGCTTTGGCGAAGGATGAACGGCCACGCCGTGCGGCTTCATGTTGCCGGGAATTCGCACGTGCTGATCGGACGAATTGGCGACGAGCAACGGCGTGCGGTCGTTGCCCCAGCCTTGAATGAAATCATAGCCCGAGGCGTCGTTGAGCTTTGTGGTGAAATGAGAATCGATGCTGACTTCGCGTCCCACGCCGATTCCCAGCAACTCGAACCACGATTGCAGCACGTCGGCGTCGACCCCATGTCGCTCGGCCAACGTTGCAATGTTCCCGTCGGCGCCTCCTTTCGCTTCTTCAGCGGCGGTCAGGCACTCGGCTGCGGCCGAAAAGACGCGCTGCCGGTACTGCGCCAAATGGCGAGTCGCGCCGCGAACGTCGCGCAGCAACAAGTCGGGACGACCGGGGGCGACCAGCCTCGGCCGCTCCCAAATGACAAAGTCGTGCTCGTTGCCGTCTCCCGCATCGCCGGCGGCGAGATACAGCGTCAAGGCCTTTCCGTCATTCGCGTCAGGAAGCTTCAGCCGGATCTCCTGCCGCGCAAGCACCGGCGTGACCGGTTCTTGCCAGGCCTTCGGGCCGCCGACTTTGCCAATATGCCCGACGCTGCCGAACTTCCACAGCGCGTTCTGCCAGCGAGCAATGTCGGCCGCGACGGCAGAGGCCTCGTCCGGCGCTGCAGTTCGCCACCTCGCGCGAACTCGATCGAGCAGTAACGAAGGTTC
>DASZUP010000212.1:0-7542 GCA_035547635.1 Pirellulales bacterium | reverse complement strand
GTTTCTAGCTGACCAATCAACGCTCCACCGGGACGAGCCCGGCGGTGGCGGAGAGGAACAAAACTGGCACAAAACGACACGCTCTCCGAATCCGAGGCTCTCTCATTTTGTGCAACTCAAGGTCAAGGTTATAGGGTGAACTAAGGCGTCACGTTCAATCTCGTGCGTCCCGCATTCATATTTCCGCTTTCATCTTTTCTCGCGCCAGTTCCTCGAGACGATCGACGACCTGCTCGGGGCTGAGGCCGTCGGTGATGAGCTGAACGGCGTCGTCGGCCGGCTTGAGGGGCCCGACTTCGCGCGTGGCGTCGCGCTCGTCGCGAAGGTTCTGCTGGGCCAGCACTTCGTCAAAGGTGGCGCGCTCGCCGCGAGCCTCGAGATCGAGCAGCCGACGCCGGGCCCGTTCGGCCGGCGTCGCGGTGAGAAAGATTTTGCACTCCGCGCGAGGAAAGACGACCGTCCCTTGATCGCGGCCTTCGGCCACCACGTTGTCTTGCCCTGCGGCCCGGCGTTGCATCAGCACCAGCGTTTCGCGCACGGCGGCGTTGTTGGCGGCGTAGTGCGTGAGCGAGGTCACCTCGGAGGTGCGGATTGCTTTCGTGACGTCTTCGCCATCGAGCAGCACCCGGTCGTCGCCGAGCTCGATAGTCAAATGCCGGGCCAACTCGGCCAACGCCTCGGGCCGGTTCCAATCGTGCCCGCGCCGCAGCGCCGCCAGCGCCACCGCGCGATACATGGCGCCGGTGTCGAGAAAACGGAAGCCGAGCCGCCGCGCCAAGGTGCGCGCCGCGCTGCTCTTTCCGGCGCCTGCGGGACCGTCAATCGCTACGATCATGAGCGCCAACGGGCCTCCAGTTCGACCCACTCGTAAGCCGACACGTCCGCGTGAACGCGATCGTCCTCAACGGTCAACTCGACCAGAGTCTGGCCAAGAAAATCCAATTGGCGGGCCGATGCCAGCGGCTTGAAGGCCCGCAATTGCACCCGGCCGCTGCGGCCCGAGGTCTCCAGCAATCGCACTCGGAAGCCGACGTTGCGGCCGTCTTCGCAGACCGCCTCCCAATGCGTGGCCGCCACGCTGCGGACGTCCACGTGAAACAGCCAGCCAGTCGCGCCTGCCGCGGGGATGGCTGCCTCAGGGATCGCCAGCAGCGGATCAAGCAGCTCCAGGGCCTGCGTCATGGGCTGCGTCAGACCGACGCCGATGCCCAGCCGGAACCGACGATGCGTCTCGCCGCGAACGACGAGCATGGCATCGAGCATCCGATTTCCCGCGCGGCGGTGGTAAGGCAAGCCGCCGGTAAAGATCGCCGTGCGGCTCTTGTCCTCGCGGATTTCCACCAGGTGCGGCGCTTCGAGATGTTTCGCCTCGGTCAGTTGGCTCGTCATGCCGACGCTGCGATAAAGCGGGGCATCGGCGTCGCTCCAGGCGAAGCGGGCCGCGTAATAAGAGTTCCACGGATCCGCGCGAGGCGTCTCGTCCGTGTCGAGCTCGATCTCCAGTTCGACCACGCGCGACCCGCGCACCAATCGCACGCGCTGCTGATAGCCAGCCAGGCGGCGGCCGTCGAGATCGAGCAAACGTCCGCGGCAAACGAGCTCGCTGTACGCCGGGCCCGCGACAGCCACTTCCACGCTGTCAGCGGCCATCACCGAGTACTTGGCCTCTAAGTCGGGATCTCGCCAGACGTCGCCCGGCCGAGGACGCGGCCCCGGCAGGCGAAAGGCCAATTGCTGCGAAAGACGGTTGCCGCGCTGGCCGGTCTCGCGAATCGCCCGAATGCCGCCGGTTTCCGGATGGGCGACGACCTCCAGAAACTCATTGCGAATGGTTGGCTCTTCGTCGGCCGGCTTGGCCTTGGCGCGGCGTTTGGCGGGCGCCGCCGGCTGCGGCTCGCCATTGCCGGCGCCAAGCCAGACGAAGCCCATCGCCGGCACGTCGACGACCGCCTGTTTGCCGCCCTGACTCTCTTGCACGGCAACCACCGGTCCGGTCACGTCCGGCAAGGACGGCAACGAAGACACGTCGACCAGCGCGCGGCGGGCGAAGGCTTGTGCGTTGATGGCCAGCACGCCGGGACGCGGCCGGATCGCCTGGGGCGAAAGTGCGCCGGCCAGGCGCCGCGCCGCCGCCGTTCGCGCCGCCTCAATGCGATGGTCCAACTCGGCGTCGGCGGCTTTAATGGCGGTCTGATCGATCTCCGCCAACAACAAAGCGGCGTCTGCTTGCGAGTCGGGCCGATCTTGCGCGCCGCCGATCATCTCAGCCAGCGCCGTCAGCGTTTGCACGGCCTCGGCGCCGTGGCGCCGCTGGTGATGACGCATCAGATGCGAGAGCGGATCCGGCTGCTCGCGAATGATGTGTTGTCGCAAGTACGGAGCGCGGTATTGGTCGGCTTTGAACTTGGTCAGTTCGTAGGCGCGCGTCGTGTGGCGGAAATAATCGGTCAGGGTGATGAACTTGCCCAGGACGGGGGCGTATGCCGAAGAGCGGCGCAGGTCACCGAAGAACGGACTGACCTGGCCCGGCCAGTGGGCGAAGACCACCGTGGCCACGTGATCCAGATCCATCGCTTCGCCCATCTTTCGCGGAAAGCCCAAAAAGCTTTCGGCCAGATTGGCATCGAGCGGCAAGCGTTCCAGAGCGTCGATAGCGCTGGAATCGAGCCCTTCCCAGCGGCTTTTGCTTTGTCCACTGCGTGGGAAGTGGCCATCGTCGAGCGTGAAGTGCAACGCCCCTTCGAAACCAAGCCGCGAAAGGATCAGCGGTAAAATGGGCGAGAGTCCGAATGGTCGGCGGCCGAACACTGTTGGTTTGAAGTCGAGCGCGGCCTGATAGGCGGACGCCCCGCGCCGCAACTCGGCCAGCACGGCTTCGATCGGCAGCAGCGGCAATTCGCTTTCGTGCGCCTCGCCCCCGACCAGCGTGACGCGCTGATGGTCCAAGGCCAGGCGCATCGCCGCCAGCGATTCGGGCTCGCTACGGCCGAGCTGCTCGACCAATTCACCACTGATCAGCAGGTTCTTGGCCACCGGGTCCGTCAGTTCGCTGCGCAGCCCGGCGCCGAGCGTCGTCGGGGCGGTCAGCACCAGATCGACCAGGTAGGCTTCGACCGGGTAGAAGCGTTCGCGGGCCTCGGTCAATACGTCAAAACAGTTTCGCAGCCGGTCTCGTGCCGTTTCCAGGTCTCCGGCCATGCCGGCCTGGGCGGCGGCGACGGCTTCGTTCTTGAGGTGGACCTCGTCGACATTGCTCATGTAGCGCATCTGACGCGTGAGCAGTTCGACGAGCAGATAACAGAGGCCTAAGGCCAGGAAGTCGGCGGCCAATTCGGGATCGACGCCGCCATCGCCCCCATCGAGAGCCGCCAGCGCTTTTGCCACCATCTCGTCGCGCCGATGTATTTTGCGGATGACGCACGCGCCGGAAGCTTCGGCTCGGGCGGCCCAGCCCGCCAGCAGCAGCGGATCGCTCGCGTCCGGCACAACCAGCAGTTTCTCGGCAAGTTCTTCTGGGGGGGCGTCGGCGCGAAACCAGGTGGGCAATTGCCCGGTCGAAGCGAGCAGGGCAGGGTGCCACAAGGCCGACCAGGCCGCCAACAGGCCTTCAGCCTGCTCTCCCTCCTGATAGACCGGGAAATCTTCCAGGCTATGGCAGGGCAAGAGGATGATCAGTTCCGAGAACTTCATGATTTCAGCGGGATCAGGGCGGCGCGGAAGCGGTTCGGCTGGGGGGACGTCGGATGCGAGTAAATCATCCCCGCGGCGGCCGTACCGCGCAACGGCTTCAACGCAGTCCCAACGGCCAGCCGGCGGTCCGGCTGGCCGGAGACGGCGGCAGCGGACCGAGGCCGCCCCCCCAACGCCAAGCCGTCCACGATATCCGGCAAACCGAGGTGCGTCGAGATGTTGCGTGTACAAACGCGGGCCGCCAAGTATAATGACAAGCTGGCATTCGCCCGGAAATTTTGTTGACAACGCGATTTCAAAATCGATAAAGTACCGTTGAAGAGCCCGTCCGCCGTGCGAATGTTTTTCCCGTCATCGGCCGTTTCCCGGTCAGCGACGGCGGATGGAAAGGACCAAGCGGTCCAACAACGGACAGATTAAGAGGGATCCGCTCATGGCGAGAAGCGACGCCGTTTGGGGCATCGATATTGGGCAATGTGCCTTGAAAGCTCTGCGGCTGCGTCCGCACGAAGAGAATTCTCGCGTCACCGCTGACGCCTTCGACTATATCGAGTATCCGAAGATCCTCAGTCAGCCGGACGTTGATCCGGTGGAGCTGGTCCAGGAAGCGTTGAAACAGTTCCTCTCGCGCAACAGCGTGCGCGGGGATCAGGTGGTGGTTTCCGTCTCGGGCCAGAGCGGCCTGGCGCGCTTCATCAAGCTGCCGCCGGTCGAGTCGAAGAAAATCCCCGACATTGTCAAGTACGAAGCCAAGCAGCAGATCCCGTTCGCCCTGGAAGACGTCGTCTGGGATTTTCAGCGGATGGCGGGCGGCAGCATGATCGAAGGTTTCGCCATGGAAACCGAGGTCGGCTTGTTCGCCATGAAACGCGATCAGGTCTTCCGGGCCCTGAAGCCGTTCAACGACGCCGGCATCGAGGTGGACATCGTCCAGCTCACGCCGTTAGCGCTGTACAACTTCGTGGCCTTCGACCAGATGCCGAATTTGCCGCCGGACGACGAGTACGATGCGGAGAGTCCGCCCGAATCCGTGGTGCTGGTGTCGCTGGGCACCGACACGACCGACCTGGTGGTGACCAACGGTTTCCGCGTCTGGCAGCGCAGCATTCCCATTGGCGGCAACCACTTCACCAAGGCGTTGACCAAGGAGCTGAAGCTGACCTTCGCTTCGGCTGAGCACTTGAAGCGCAACGCCACGCAGGCGGAAGATCCGAAGGCGCTCTTCCAGGCCATGCGCCCGGTCTTCAACGATCTGCTGACGGAAGTGCAGCGTTCGATCGGCTACTTCAGCAACCTTGACCGGCGAGCCAAGATTGGCCGCGCCATCGCGTTGGGCAATGCGATGAAGCTGCCCGGCCTGCAGCGATACTTGACGCAGAACCTCGGCTTTGAACTCATCAAGCTGGAGTCGTTCCGCTGCATGAGCGGCACGGCGGTGGTCGATTCTCCCGTCTTCAAAGACAACCTGCCGGCGTTTGGCGTCTGTTACGGTCTGGCGCTGCAGGGTCTGCGGGACACCAAGATCAAGACCAACCTGTTGCCGCGGGAAATTGCCAACGACCGCATGGTCCGCGCCAAAAAGCCGTGGGCCGTGGGCGCCGCGGCGGTGGTGCTGCTGGGACTGAGCGTCAGTTTCGGCAGCCACTGGCGCGCGGCCAACTCGGTGCGGATGGAAGGGCATTTTGAGCCGGCCGTCAAGCAGGCGGAAGGCGCCGTCAGCGCGGTGAACCAGGCCAAATCAGCCTTCGAAGGCGCCAAGGGCGAGTACGGCAAGACCGCCAAGATTGGCGAAGGCTTCGTGCAGAACGTCAGCGCCCGCGACGTGCTGATCAAGGTCTACAAGGCCATCAATTTGTGCTTGCCTCGCAATGAAGGCGAGCGGCCCGAAGCGGTCGCCGACCGCAATGAGATCAGCATCGAGGATGTCGAATGCGTCTATTTCGACAAACTGGAAGACTGGTACGGCGGAGTGAAGGATCAGTACACAAAACAATCCGAACAAGCCGCCAGAGTAGCGGCCGCAGAAGCGCCGGCGGCCCCGCCTGTTGCGCCGCCCGCAGCCGCGGGGGCGCCAAACGGCGTTCCCGCGGATGGCGCTGCGCCGCCTGCCGGAGCGGCCGGACAACCGGGCGCTCCGCCGGCAGATCCCGCGGCACAAGGCGCCCCGGCCGATGGCGGCGCCCCTGCCGCCGCTGCGCCTGCCGGTGATGCTCCAGCGGGAGATGCCGCGGCCCCGGCGGATGGCGCAGGACCGAGCGGCCCGGGCTGGGTCTTTCAACTCCGCGGTCACCACTATCACAACAAGAAGAATGATCCGAACCAGGGCGAAGCGTTTCTCAGCAAAGCCCTGCTGCACAATCTGCGGAAAGAATTCATTGAGATTCCTCTCGAAGAGCGGCAGCCGGGCGGACCGATCAAGTTCCCCGTGAAAGCGCTCGGCATCAGCTACCCGGTGCTGGTGAATTTCAAGCCGATCGACTACTCGTTCCGGCTGATCGTCGAGGATCTGGACGCCGATGACGGACAGGCCCGAGGGGGCCAGAACCCGATGGGCGTTATGCCCGAGATGCCGGGCGGCATTGGCGGCGGCGGCCCGACGGCGACCAAGACGATCTCGGCGCCCCGGTTTGACTTCATCGTGCAGTTCTGCTGGCAGGCGCCTTCGGCCGAGCAACTCGAAAAGATCTCGGCTGAAATCCCCAGCGGAGAGGCGCTGCCCGAACAGCCGATGGTCGCCGAACCCGCTGCGCCCGCTCCTGCCGCGGGGAGCGAGCCGGCAGCCAAGCCGGAAGCAGCGCCCGCCGGCGAGGCCAAGCCCGCGCCAGCCGCTGCGCAGCCCCCTGCCGCCGGGGCTAACCCGCCGGCAGGCGGCGCGAGCAAGCCGGCCGAAAACAAACCAGCAGCGGCGACCGAAGGCGCGCCTGCAAGCGGCGCCCCTGCCAGCAATGCTCCGCCCGCGGGCGGAGCGCCCGCTGCGGCGCCGCCGGCCGCCGCCCCGCCAGGCGCAGCGGGGCAATAGAGTTTTCGGCCGCGCCGCGTTCTCGCAGCAGCGGGGACTGCGGTTCGTCAGATGGTAACACCTTTTTTGTCTTAAGACTGGCTGAGGAAACCTGGTCATGGACCAAGTCAAAGTTGCTCTGGCCGTTTTGAAAAAATATCACTTCTGGCTGCTCACCGTCGTGGTGTTGGGCGTCGGGATCGGCGTTTGGTTCATGGCCACGGCCAGTCGCGCCACCGAGTTCAAAGACCATTTGGCCAAGATCGAAGCCGCCGACAAGTCGCTCGGTTCCGTCTCCGGAGACAATCCGCCGAACGCCCAGTTCAAGGAAAAGGTCGACACGCTGCACGAAGGGCTCAAGCAGGAAGTGGCCGGCGTCTGGAAGGAACTTTACGACCGGCAGATCGAGCTGTTCGTCTGGCCCGACCAGATTGCCGATACGATCGCCAAGTTGGGGCCCGGAGAGCAGATCCCTGATCGCATTCGGGCCTACTACAACGACAACATCGTGCGCGACGAATGGAAGCGTGTGTTCGATCTGGCCAACATTCGCCGTCCGGCGGGGGTGGAGGAAGAGTTGAACATCGGCGGCGGGGGCGGCATGATGGCCGGCGGGCCGGCGATGATGCCCGCACCAGGCATGATGGGAGGCGCCGACGGATTCGGCGGCGGCGAAGCTGAGATGGAGGGCATTGTCTATTGGGACAAGAATCTTCGCGCTGAGATTATCTCCCGCTATTACTCGGAAAAGGCGCCGCCGACCGACCTGAAGGTCCGCATGACGCAGGAAGATTTGTGGATCTTCGAAAATGCGCTGGTCGACGTGGTCCAGCAAGTGAACGCCAACGCCCGCA
>DASZUP010000211.1:0-6853 GCA_035547635.1 Pirellulales bacterium | reverse complement strand
TCTCGACGACGCCGCGAGTCTCCTGGTCCACCTTGACGGGACCGAGTATCAGCAGGAAATCGCTCGGATTGGCCGCCTGGCCGTTCTGGCCGTCGCCCGAGTGCGGCTGCACCAGCCCGCCTTCGCCGCTGGTCATCACCTTTTGGAGCAACTGGCCGTGGCTGGCCATATTCTCCTGGTTGTCCGCCAGACGGGTCTCACGCAGGTTGCTCTGGTACTGAAGTTCCAGGCTCCCCCCCTCGTTGAGGACCCAGATGGCGCCGCCGATGGCCGCCAGAGCCGATACCACCCGGTCGAGGAACGCAGCATAGAACTCGCGGGCGCCGATGTCCTGCTTGGAAAGCTGGGCAATCTCGACGACCAGGCTGCGAATCTGCTGCTTGGTTTGCTCGATCAAATGGGGATCGACAGACTGTTCTGTGCTCATGCAAATACCAGTTTAGGCCAAGCGCGGGCGCCGAGAATTGAGAAGAGGAGGCGACGCCGGATACCACATCGTTACGATGCTTGTCTCGTTCAGATGTTATTCAGCGTAGCCACGTTTACCCCATTGGTCCAGGACTTAGAGGACGCTTAAACGTAGCTCAAGCCTGAGCCTAGGGCCACTATTCCTCTTCCTCGGCGAAATCGTTCCGATACGGTCGCTGTAGTTCTTACGATCCTCAAATTGATTCGGACGAGACCACCGTTTTTTGACTAAGAAATTCCGCATTTTATCCATCCGGCCCGAGCGCAACTTGCCCAAACCTCCCCGGTTTGCCCGCACCGCCTGCGAAACAGTACACTGACTGCCATGCGGATTTTGTTAGCTAATCATACGCCGTTTCACGGCAGCGGGGCCAAAGTCGAAGCCTTGGCCCGCTCGCTGGCATCTGCCGGACATCAAGTCCGGTGCTTGATTGTCGACGATCGGGCGCGCAGCGACGACGCCGTGCCCGTGCGCCGCGTCATCAGCCGCGCAGGCGATGCGGCGGCGGATCTCCCGTTTGATTTTCCGAGCTTTGACGAACATCCGCTCAGCAGCCAGACGTTTCAGCAGTTGACGGACAAACAACTGGCTTGCTACCGCGACGTCCTGCGGCAGGCCATGGACGCCGAAGTGGCGGGCTTCGATCCGGATGTCATTCACGCGCAAGACATTTGGGTCATGGGCCATTTGGCGCTCGAGGCCGGGGCCCCGTATGTCCTGACGACGTCAGGGCGAGAGTTCGCTGCCTGCCGTTTGGATCCGCGGTTTCGCCGTTGGGTGGAAGAAACGGCGGAGAATGCCGGCCGCATTCTGGCGGCAGACGAGGCCACGCGGCGCGAGGTGATTCGTTTGTTTGGCGACTTGGACGGGCGGATCCTGACGCAACCGAACGATGATCGGGCCTCGGCGGCCGGCGCCGCAGAGTGGCTGGGCGGCGTCTATCGCGACGTGCGACAGGAGCGCTTCGGCACGTTGCCGGAAGGGTAGGCGCCGTCGTCCGATCGCGTTTCCTTTACGTCAAGCAACCACCAGCCGCGCTTTTGCAGCCCTTGGGACGGCGCCCATCAAGCCATGAAGAAACACAAACCCGACGACATTTGCCCGCGCCCTGAGTTTCTGCCGCCGCAGCCGACGCAACCGGCCGCCGCACCCCTTTACACCGCCTCGGTTTATCGTTGCGATTCGCCGGATCAGGCCTCGAAGCTGTTGGCCGGGGAATTGCCCGGTTACGTCTATAGCCGCGACGGGCATCCGAACGCGGATCTGCTGGCCGAAAAGTGCCGCGAGCTGCACGGGGCGGAGCGAGCCGCTATTTGCGGATCGGGAATGGCGGCGCTGGCGGCCGCCGTGCTCTCGCAGGCGGCGCAAGGGGATCACTTGCTGGTCAGCAATCAGCTATACGGCCGCAGCATTCAGTTGCTCTCCGCTGAGGCCGCAAGGCTGGGCGTCGACAGTACGCTGGTGGATGCCTGCGACCTGGAGGCCGTGGAAGCGGCCCTGCGTCCGAACACTCGGTTATTGGTCGTCGAGACCATCGCGAATCCCTTGTTGCGAGTTGCAGATCTGGAGGCTTTGGCCGCGTTGACCGCAAAACGGGGCGCCTTGTTGCTGGTCGACAACACGTTTGCCAGCCCTGCCGTCTGCCGCCCGCTCGAGTTCGGCGCCGACCTGGTGTTGGAAAGCCTGACGAAAATCATGAGCGGCCACAGCGACGTGTTGCTCGGTCTGCTTTGCGGTTGGGAGCAGTGCTGGCAGCGGGTGCCGCTCGTCCTGTCGGCTTGGGGCTTGTCGAGCAGCCCGTTCGATTGCTGGATGGCGTCGCGCGGTTTGGGAACGATGGCGCTGCGCGTCGAACGAGCCGCCACGAATGCGATGGCTGCGGCCCGCTTTTTGGAGCAGCGTCCTGACGTCGAGTCCGTGTCGTTTCCGGGGCTTGCTGCGCATCCCGATCATTCGCTGGCCGTGCGCCAGTTCGGGAACCGCTTTGGCACGGTGGTCACGTTCTGCCTGCGCGGCGGACAAGCAGCGGCGGACGCGTTTATTGCTTCGGCGCGTCGGATTCCCTTTTGCCCGTCGCTGGGCGATTTGAACACCACGCTCAGCCACCCGGCTTCGACCAGTCATCGCCTGCTGTCGCCCGAAGCACGAGCGGCGCAGGGGATCCGGGAATCGACGATCCGGCTGTCGGTGGGAATTGAAGCCGAGGAGTCGGTTCTGGACGCCCTGGGCGAGGCTCTGGACGGCATGCAGACGCGACTTGGGTTGGCGCGTTGAACCTCGGCCGCGGCGGCGGCTCAAGTTCGGAGTCGCCGGCAAACAGGCGTCTTCACGCGGCGCCTGCCGGAAAGCTGTGCGCCGCGAAGCCGCCTGCCGGGAAGCTGCGGCGAAACGGCTGGACGCCGCAAACGTAAATGGTAAGATATCCAGATGTTAGAATCAGCAGGAATGGCCGTGCTGGAGTGGATGTCTCTGGGAGACCTATATGGCAGAAAAAGAAGAAGCGTTAGAAGTTGAGGGGGTCGTTACGCAGGCGCTGGCCAATACGCGCTTCCGCGTGACGCTCGAAGGCGGGCATACGGTCATTGCCCACGTCGCAGGTCGCATGCGCAAGAATTTCATTCGTATTGTTCCGGGCGACAAGGTGCGCGTGGAACTTTCTCCCTACGACCTGACCAAGGGTCGCATCACGTTCCGCGAGCGTTAATTCTCGCCGCCTTCCTTCCGCCCGTCGGCCTTCCTATTGTTAGCGGGCCGAAGTCGATTGCAGGGGCGGCTGTTGCGGGGCGCCGCTTTGCGTAGCGGCAGCATCCCGCCCTGCGCTTGCCCGAAGCCGCCGCGCCGTTTTTGGCGCATCGCAGTGGTGCTATGCGCCAATTTCCCGTAAAACTTAAACGCGCGGCAAGGGGTATATCCGTTGGAAGCGGCCGTAGCGCCGCCCTTCTTGATTTGCCGCGACCCAGAACCATTACTGTTCCCTACCCGGAATGCTGCGAAGGAGTGTCGACCGTGAAGAAGACCCTGTTGTCCGCTTTGGCCATTGCCATCGTGCTTGGCACGTCGGCGCTTGCCAAAGCGCAGGAGACAGAAGCCGCCGAAGCGAAGCCTGTGCTTGTGGTTTCCTTTGGAGGTTATGCAGAGCTGAAACGCGATCTGCAGTATTTGGGCACGGTATCCGGCAATCCTGACATGGCGAACAGCCTGGAAGGGCTGCTGTCGTTCTTCACGCAGGGACAAGGGCTGGCCGGGCTCGATCAGGATCGCCCCTGGGGCGCCGCGGCGAGCCTCGGCGACGGCGGCGCAGCGCAGCCATCCACCTTGGTGTTCTTGCCGGTCAAGGATCTGCAGAAGCTGTTCTCGTCCTTAGCGGCGCTTGTCGAAGAGCCGGAAGACAAGGGCGACGGCGTGTGGGCGATCCAGAAAGAGGCGTACACGCTTTACGTGAAGGAAAAAGACGGTTGGGCGTATGTTTCCCAAACGGCTGAAGGCCTTGACGTGCTGCCCAAGGACCCGCTCAAGACCTTGGGCGGTCTGGAAAAAGCGTACGATCTGGCGCTGCGTCTGAACATTCAGAACATTCCCCAAGCCTTGCGAGACATGGGCGTCGACATCCTCAAGCGTCAGGTCGAAACCGGCTTGCAGCAAGCCGCCGACCAGGCCGAGGATGAGGAGCAGTTTGAACTCCAGGCGCAACTCGCCCGCCGGCAGTTGGAAACGCTGTCGAAAGCGATCAATGAGCTGGATGAAATCACGTTAGGGTGGGCGATCGACTCTGAAGGCAAACGCGTCGTGCTCGATCTGAACCTGACCGCTCTGGAAGGCAGCGACACCGCGACGCAATTGGCTTCCGTGGCCAACAGCACGTCGAAATTCGCGGGCTTTCTGCTGCCCGAAGCGATGCTGACCGCGCACATGAATTCCGTGATCGACAAGTCTGATATTGAACAGTCGCTGGGCATGCTCGACAAACTGCGGGGGCACGTGATGGAGGAGATCGACGAGGATGAAGATCTGCCTGACGCGGCCGCCAAGAAGCTGGTCAAGGGCCTGGTCGGGCAGGTGCTCGACGTGGCCAAGGCGACGGTGAAAAAGGGCCGCATCAACGCCGGTCTGGCCGTCGTTGGCGAAGGCCCGGTGACGATTGCCGCCGGAGGTCTGGTCGCCGATGGCGCCCAACTGGAGAAAGTGGCGCGTAAGCTGGTCGAACTCGCCCAGGAAGAAGAAGGCGAACTGGAGATCAAGCTGGACGTGGCCGAGCAGGACGGCGTCAAATTCCACACGGTCGTCTTGCCGCTTCCCGACGACGAAGACGGCGAGAAAGCCAAGCAGCTCTTCGGCGAAACGCTGCTGGTAACGCTCGGCTTTGGCTCCGACTCGCTGTACGTCAGCATGGGCGACGAAGGCATTGAAGCCATCAAGGCCGTGATGGCGCAGTCCGCCGAAGACGCCGAAAAGGAATTGCCCCCGATGGAGATCGCGGTGGCTCTGGCGCCCCTGTTGCAACTGGCCTCGCAGCAGGAAGACGCCAACCCGAGCACCGCCATCATGGCGGAGATGCTCAAGGAAGAAGGGATGGATCACGTCAAAATCCGGGTCCAGCCGATCGAAAACGGCGTTCAGTACGAGATCGAAGGCGAAGAAGGCGTGATCAAGCTGATCGGCTCCGCCGCCAAGCTGGCGACCGCCGCCGGCGGCGCGGGCGGCTTCTGAGCAGCCGTTCGATGGCAGCGGGACGCCCGCCCTGGCAATGCCCTTGCGGCGCCGGTCGATGGTTTCGGCCGGCGCCGTTTTCTTTTGCCGCAACCGGGTGCGCCGCTCTCCTGCGACGGCCTGTTGGTTCCAGGCAGCGCCGTTGCCGTTTTGCCACGCCGGTTGCCGTGATGTGTTGCAGATTCGCCACGCTGTCCGCTTCCCCCGGCGGCAAAATCACGCGTCCGGCGAGCTGCGCAGGGCCGTACCGGCCGTCGCGTCTCGTTGCATAAGCCGCTGTTCGGTCGTGAGTTGTGGGATTTTGTTTGTACTCACGCCGTCCTCGAAGAATCTTCTGGCAGGTTTCTCGGCGCACGGATTGCCTTGCATACGCCGAGAGGCCGCCGTACGGCGCGCCCGCTTGATCGTCCTGCGAGAAGTGCGGAGAGTACGCGTGCGAGCCTGTGGCTGCTTGATCATTTTCCTGACCGCGCTCGCTTGGGGCGCGTACCGGTGGCCGGGACAAGCCGCCCGACGAGAGAGCCGGCCGTCGGAAGGCTGGCGCCGGACGGTCGACGGCTGGGAGCGGCAATCGTGGTGGGAGGCGGCGCCGCCCCCCTTCAGGCCCGCGATGCATCCCGCGGCGATGCTGCTGATTGCTTGTCTGGCATCCCTTGGGGGCGGGCTGGCCTATGCTCCCGCTGCCGGGCCGGCGGCCGCTGGCCCCCTGTATCTCCGCCGAGATCGAGATTTTTTTGTACGGAAACGCGTTCGAGTTCGCACTATTAACAGCAAAGCAACGAGCGCGCGGAGGGGAAACGTCCCATCCGCCCTTGTCGCGGAACGCTTACGGCGGCCCCACGAGAACCGAACATGCGACTGACGCTGCGAACGCTACTGGCTTATCTAGATGAGATCCTGGAACCGGCCGATGCTGCGGAAATGGGCAAAAAGATCCAGGAGAGCGAATTTGCCACGACGTTGATGCACCGCACGCGAGACGTTACCCGCCGGCTGCGGCTGGGCGCGCCAAAGCTGGAAGGGCGGGGCATGGGGCTCGACCCGAACACGGTGGCTGAATACCTGGACAACACGCTGCCCGGGGAGCGCGTTCCCGATTTTGAAAAGGTCTGCCTGGAATCGGACGTCCATCTGGCGGAAGTGGCTTCCGCGCATCAGATACTGGCTCTGGTCTTGGGCGAACCTGCCGAATTCGATGCACGCAGTCGCGAGCGAATGTACGCCCTGGCATCCGTCGGCGAACAGCCGGCGCCCGGGCCCGGTCCGAATGGCAAGGCGTCGACTTCGGCGGCGGATGAGCAGCCGGCGCGCAAGAAGAAGCGCAAGAAGAAAAAGCGCCCCAAGGTGCCTGAGTATCTCCGAGACGAGTCGGAAGACGGCGGCAAATTCCGCTGGCTGGCCGTGGCAATCGCGCTGCTGCTGTTGGCGGGCGGCGGGGCCTGGTTGCTGCGAGCCAAGGCGCCGGAAACGTGGCGACGCCTGACGGGGCAGGTAGCGGCCCGCCCGGAAGTCGACCCGAATCCACCTGCGACCAATGCGGATGAAACGGCTGGCCCTGACGTCGATGCGGCGGATGGCAAAGCGGGTCGTTCTGCTGCCGGAGAAACCACCGACGATGCCGACCGCCGCGAGCAAGCGTCTTCGGCGGAAGAGACCGAAAAACCGAAACCGCCGAGC
>DASZUP010000210.1:0-6792 GCA_035547635.1 Pirellulales bacterium | reverse complement strand
CTCAAGCTCACGGCGTCGCAGGGCTGGAAGGCGACGGCAACGACGTTGGCGAAGTACACGGTCTGGCGGGAGAAGCCTTGGCCCGCATCCGCTCTGGCGGCGGCCCGGCCTTGCTGGAGTTACACACATATCGCTGGCGCGAGCATTGCGGCCCCAACTACGACAACAACCTGGGCTACCGCACCGAACAAGAATTCCTGAACTGGCGAAAACTCTGCCCTCTTGAGCGTTTGCAAACGCAAGGCCTGGAAGACGGATCGCTCAACGCAGCGGAAATGGAACGCTGGACAGACGAAATCCAGGCGGAGTTTGCCGCGGCGCTGCGGTTCGCCAAGGAAAGCGCCTTTCCCGATGCCGACGCCATGCTGCGTTCCGTTTACGCCGACAATAAAACCGCATCGGCGCGGCGTCTGCCACACGCCGCTTGAAATCACCTTGAAGAGAGCCGTTACCGAATGTCGCGCGAACTGAAGTACTTTCAGGCAATTCACGAAGCCACCGAGCTTTGCATGTCTGCGGATCCGTCCGTGTACGTCATAGGGTTGGGCGTCACCGATCCCAAAGGCGTGTTCGGCACGACGCTGGGCCTGGAGAAAAAGTTCGGCAGCGACCGCGTGATGGATATGCCCTGCGCCGAGAACGGCATGACGGGCGTGGCGCTCGGCTCGGCCCTGTCCGGCATGCGGCCGATCATGGTGCACCAACGGATCGACTTCGCCCTGCTGGCGATGGAACAGATCGTCAACCAGGCGGCCAAGTGGCGGTTCATGTTCGGCGGCCGCAAGTCGGCGCCGCTGGTCATCCGCCTGTTGGTCGGTCGGGGCTGGGGCCAAGGACCGCAGCATTCGCAGAGCCTGCACTCCTGGTTCGCGCATGTGCCGGGCTTGCGTGTTGTATTGCCCAGCACGCCGCACGACGCCAAGGGGCTGCTGATCTCCGCCGTCGAAGATGATAATCCGGTGATCTTCATCGAGCACCGCTGGCTGCACAATATCAGCGGCCCTGTGCCCGAGGGCTTGTATCGCGTGCCGCTGGGGAAAGCTCGAATTCTGAGACAAGGCAGCGACGTGACGATTGTCGCCATTTCGCACATGGCGCTGGAAGCGCATCGGGCCGCGCAGGCCTTGGCCGACGAAGGGATCGATGCGGAAGTCGTCGATCCGCGCTGCTTGAGTCCCTTTGACGAAGAAACCATTCTCGACTCGGTGCGGCGCACCGGTCGCTTGATTGTGGCGGATACCAGTTGGAAACACGGCGGCTTTGCCGCAGAGATCGTGGCCCGCGTGGCGGAAGAATTGGGCGGCGAGTTGAAATGCCGGCCGCGACGGATTGCGCTCCCCGAGTGCCCGACGCCGACGAGCCCGGCCCTGGCTGCGCAGTTTTATCCAACGGCCGCCGACATCGCCGCCGCCGCCTGCGAGATGGTGCAGGGGCGAAAGTTCCGGCCGGCGCTGGCCACGGCGAGCCATCTCGACGTGCCGGATCCGAGCTTCACGGGCCCGTTCTGACGCGACGACGAGGCGGTTGCACACATTTCAGCAAGAAGGGAGCGGTCAAGCATCCATGACGCGAAAAGTAGCGGTCATCGGCAGCAATTCATTTTCGGGCGGCGACTTCATCGATCTGCTGCTGGAAGATCCGAACACGCACGTGATCGGCATCAGCCGCTCGCCGGAGAAGAGCCGCTTGTTCCTGCCCTACCGACGCTGGGGAACCGACCGGTTCACGTTTCACCAACTCGATCTTAACCGCCATTCAGACGAGATCCTGGCGTTGCTCGACCGTTTCCAGCCGCAGGCGGTCGTCAACTTCGCCGCGCAGAGCGAAGTGGCGCCGAGTTGGCAGCACCCGGAGCATTGGTTTCAGACCAACGTGGTGGCGTTGGCTCGTTTGCTGAATCCGCTCAAGGACCGGGCTTATCTCAAGAAGTACGTCCACATCTCGTCGCCTGAGGTATACGGCACGTGCGTCGGCCGGGTGACGGAGGATACGCCGGTCAATCCGAGCACGCCGTATGCGGCGTCGAAGGCGGCGGCGGACATGTTCCTGTCGACGCTGGTCAAGAACTTTGATTTCCCGCTGATCACCATTCGCGCGACCAACGTCTACGGCGCCCACCAGCAGCTTTGGAAGATCATTCCGCGTTCGGCGATCTACCTGCTGAACCAGCAACCGATCTCGCTGCACGGCGGCGGAACGGCGGTCAAATCGTACATTCACATTCGCGACGTTTCTCGCGGCGAGCTGTTGGCAATGGAGCATGGCCGCCCGGGAAGGATGTACCATCTCTCGCCGGACCAGGGGTATGCCGTCCGCGACGTCGTCGAGCGGATCTGCAAGCTGCTGGGCCGGGATTTTGCCGCTTCGACCGTCAGCGTCGGCGAGCGTCTCGGCCAGGATGCCGCTTACGTGATTGACTCGTTGCGGGCGCGACAGGAACTGGGTTGGCGGCCGACGATTGATTTGGATCACGGTCTGGAAGAAGTCGTGAATTGGGTCCAGTCCAACCGGCAGGCGATCGGCGCCCAGCCGCTGGAATACCGCCACGCGGCATAAGCAGTCTGTCCAGGTCCTTCGGTTCATCCCAAACCACAGCCGGCCGTCGCGCCGGTCAAACTCGCGCAGCCTCGGGCGAACCCATCGGCGAAAACAGGTGAGAGCCGGTTCTTGATGCGATCTGAACTGCAACGACGCCAACCCTCCTGCAAGGCGCATCGCCGCCGGGGCAGTCGGCGCTTTGAGGAACAAATCTTATGAAACTTTCCGACTACGTCGCGGCGTTTCTAGCCGGACAGGGCATCCGCCACGTGTTCGCCGTATCCGGCGGCGCGTCGCTGCACTTGATCCATTCGCTGGCCGACGCGCCAGGCGTGTCTTACTTTTGCCCCATGCACGAGCAAGCGGGCGCCATGGCGGCCGATGCTTACGCTCGCGTGACGGAAAATCTGGGCGCGGCGGTCGCCACGAGCGGCCCGGGCGCCACGAATCTGATGACCGGCGTCTGCTGCGCCTATTACGATTCGGTGCCCGTGCTGTTCATCACCGGCCAGGTCTCGACGTTCCGCTCGAAGGGAAACACGGGCGTCCGGCAGATCGGCTTTCAGGAAACCGACACCGTCGAGATGTTCCGGCCCGTCACCAAGTACGCGATCCGGGTCGACCGGCCGGAGCGCATTCGCTACGAGCTCGAAAAGGCCTGCTATCTCGCGCGCTCCGGGCGGCCGGGGCCCGTGCTGATTGACATTCCGGACGACGTCCAACGGGCTCAAATCAATCCCGACGCACTGGCCGGCTTCCATGCGCCGGCCCCGCCGCTCGATCGCGAGCGGCTCCAAAAACTGGCGGAGCAATGCCTGGCCTGGCTGCGCGAGGCTCGGCGGCCGGTGCTGATTCTCGGCTGGGGCGTACGTCTGGCGGGCGCCGCGGCTGCGGCGCGAGCTGCGGCCGAGAAACTGGGTCTGCCCGTCGCGCCGACCTGGGCCATGGCCGACCTGTTGGAATCAGACCATCCCTTGCGGATTGGCACGTTCGGCACGCACGGCACGCGGCACGCGAATTTCGCCGTGCAGAACGCCGATTTGATTCTGTCTATCGGCTCGCGGCTCGACACCAAGGCCACGGGCAGTCCGCCGGAAACGTTCGCCCGCGGCGCCCGCAAGATCGTCGTCGACGTGGATCAGAACGAATTGAACAAGTTCGCCCGTTACGGACTGCACCTGGATCTTCCGATCGCCGCCGATGCGCGTGCGTTCCTCGACGCCTTGATCGGCGCGGCACAACCCGCCCGGGCCAACGCGGAGTGGCTGCAACAGATTGTCGAGTGGCGGCGTCGCTATCCGATTTGTCCCAATGCCTATTTCGATGAGCCTGAAGCCAACCCGTACGTGTTCGTCAAAGCGCTCTCGCGCGAGTGCGGCCAGGGAGAAGCCATCTTTCTCGACACCGGCTGCACGTTGGCCTGGACGATGCAGGCCTTCGATTTCAAACGCGACCAGAGGATGTTCCACGATTGGAACAATACCGCGATGGGCTGGGCCTTGCCGGCGAGCATCGGCGCCAGCCTGGCGCTGCCGGGCAAACGAGTGGTCTGTGTTACGGGCGACGGCAGCCTGCAGATGAATATTCAGGAACTGGCCACAGCGGTCCGCCACAAGTTGCCGATCAAGATTTTCCTGCTCAACAATCACGGCTACAGCATGATCCGGCAGACGCAGGACCAGTGGCTCGAGTCGCGATACCTGGCGTCCAGCGAGGCCGGCGGACTTGCCGATCCCGACTATCTCGCCATCGCCCGGGCGTACGGCTTGCCGACGTTGAGCTTGAAGGCGAATTCCGACCTGGCGAGCGGAGTGGCTGAAGCCATGCGAACGGAAGGACCGATGTTCTGCCAGGTGGAAATCCGAGCGGAGCATCGAGTCGTACCCCAGGTCAAGTTCGGCCGGCCGAACGAGGACCCCGAGCCGCTGCTGCCGCGCCGCGAGTTTCTCGAGAACATGATCGTCGAGCCGCTTCCATCGTCGACCGACGCGGCGGCCGTTCCTGCTCCCGCCATCTTGCCGCACGTCGCCGAGACGCCGGCGCTGCCCCAAGGATTTTGAACCATGTCCGTCATCCCCACTCGCGAACCTCGCGGCGCCCGGCCTGCAGGGGAGAAGGCCGTCGCCGACAAGATCGACGCGACGCGATCGGGCGTCGAAGTCAACCTGTTGGATCGATATCCGCGTTCGAAACGCCCCATCGACGAGCGCGCCGCGTTGATCACCGACGAACACCGCCGCATCGCCCGCCAGTTCGGCCGCGACTTCTTCGACGGCGAACGTTTGTTCGGTTACGGCGGGTACAACTATCATCCGCGTTTCTGGCAGGAAACGGTCCGCCGCATCCGCGACTACTACCAATTGCCCGAAGACGCCTCGATTCTCGACGTCGGCAGCGGCAAAGGGTTCATGCTGCACGACTTTCAGGAGTTGATGCCTCAGGCCAGGCTGGCCGGCATCGATATCTCGCAATATGCCTACGACAACGCCATGCCCAGCGTCAAGCCGCTCTTGCAGGTCGGCTGCGCCTCGGAGCTGCCGTTTGAAGACGATAGCTTCGATCTCGTGATTTCGATCAACACCGTCCACAACTTGCCCCGAGCCGGTTGCGAGCAGGCGCTGCGCGAAATCCAGCGAGTCAGCCGAGGCCGGGCCTTCGTCACCGTCGATGCGTGGCGCACCGAGGCGGAGCGTGAGCGATTGCTGAAGTGGATTCTCACCGCGCAAACTTATATGCACGTCGACGACTGGAAACAGACGTTCGCCGAAGCAGGCTACCGCGGCGACTATTACTGGTTCATTGCGGAGTAATTGCGTGCAAACCGAAGCCGCCGTGCTCGTCGAGCTAAACGAGCCGCTGCAACCGATGACGCTGGAGTTGCCGGAGCTGAAGCCGGGCCAGGCGCTGGTGGAAGTCGCCTACAGCGGCGTCTGCCACAGCCAATTAAATGAGATCCGGGGCCGGCGAGGTCCCGATCGATATCTGCCGCACACGCTGGGCCACGAAGGAGCCGGCGTGGTGCAGGCCGTCGGTCCTGGCGTCGCCAAGGTGAAGCCGGGCGATCGCGTGGTCCTGACTTGGATCAAAGGCGAAGGCGCCGACGTCCCGTCATGCGGCTACCGCTGCGCTGACGGTGCGACCACGATCAACTCCGGTCCGCTCAGCACGTTCATGCGGCACACCGTCACCTGCGAAAACCGACTTGTGCCGCTGCCGCCCGACATGCCGTTGCGCGAGGCGGCGCTGTTGGGCTGCGCCGTGCCGACCGGAGCGGGTATTGTGATCAACTCCGCCGCCGTAAGGCGGGGCGCCAGCGTGGCGGTGTTCGGGGCGGGCGGCATCGGGCTAAGTGCGCTGCTTGCCGCGCGGATGCTGGAGTCCAGACCTTTGATCGCCGTGGACGTGGTCGAGCGCAAGCTCGCCGAGGCGCGCCGGCTGGGAGCAACGCATACCGTCAATGCCGGGCAGTGCGATCCGGTCGCCGTCATTCGAGAGCTGACCGGCGGGCGCGGCGTCGATTACGCCATCGAGGCGGCCGGGCGGCGCGAAACGATGGAAACGGCCTTTCGCTCGGTGCGAGACCAGGGCGGGCTCTGCGTGCTGGCAGGCAATCTGCCGCACGGCGAGCGGATATCGCTCGACCCGTTCGACTTGATCCGCGGCAAACGAATTGCCGGCGCCTGGGGCGGAGAGACTCGGCCCGACCGCGACATTCCACGCTACGTCGAGTGGTTTCAACAGCAGGGCTTTCCGTTGGCCGAATTGATCTCGCAAGAGTATTCGTTAGGCGAGATCAATGCCGCCCTGGACGACCTGGAACAGGGCCGCGTGGTGCGCGCTCTCATCAACATGGCGGCCTGACGCAGCCGCAAGTGTTCATCGGCGCCGTCAAGACGCCAACCGGGGCCGATGGTTCAGCGGAGCAAGCACCGCATGCTTGCAGCGAGCCAGCGCTTTTCGCGATTTCCAGAAGTAGGACGACTCCATGCGGTGAATCACGTCAGCATGGTGTTCTATCACGCTTTCCAGGTATCGCATTCGGACGTCGCGCTCGGTCAGCGTCTGATTCATTCGAGCCACTTCCAGATCCGCCAAGGAAAGCAACTGTCGAGTTTTCGCAATCGTCTGCTCGGCTGTGACCAGGTCTTGCCCCAACTGCTCCGCGTGCTCTCGGGAAGAAATTGCTTCTTGTTTCGCCTCGGCCAGCACCGCTTCGAAAGACGTCGCTCGGTGTTCGAGACGGCGCTGCTGCTC
>DASZUP010000209.1:0-7003 GCA_035547635.1 Pirellulales bacterium | reverse complement strand
TGCTGTGGTTAGGCATGATCCAAATCCATCTCTGCTATTCGGGAAAGCGGGCCTGAACACAAATCTATTGTGGGGGGAAGCGTGAGCTGCTTTTCCCCAGAGTCTCGCTTTTGATTCGCCGTGCACGCTGGAATCCAGAGCGTACAGTAGCCATCACGCTCCGTCGTGATGTAAGCGAACAACAGGAGCCAAGTTTTCAGTCTCGCTTGGGTTGCCTCACGACGGAGCGTGAGGAGTACTGTACGCTCAGATTCTCGTCTCGCCCGGCGCCTCGCGCGAGTGTGCTGCTGGTCGTACAGTAGCCATCACGCTCCGTCGTGAGGGAATCGTTTTCGCGGCCGCTGGCCGCGGCGTTCTGCCCCGCTTTTCATTCGCGTAGACAATATGCCGCGCAAACGAGATGCCATGGGGAAGACGCGCGGCGCGACGGAGAGAATTCGCTGTGCTCTGACGGCGCCTATTCTTTCTTCAGATCAAAGTCGAACGTCCCGCCCCCCTCAGGAACGTCGGCCGTCAGGGTCGTCGTTTCTAGCGTAGAAGTCTTGCGGGGCAAGCTTTCCGTTGCCCCGCCAGCGAACGGCGGTTCGTTTGGGCCAAGCGGCGTTCCGTCCGATTTGAGGAACTTGCTGATACTCACTTTGCAGGGGCCCTTGTACTCGCCGACCCGATGTTCGGAAGTCTGCAAATGATACGTGCCGTCGGCGGCCGTGACGGCCCCAAACGTGGCGAGCGTCGACTGGGACTGGAACATCACCGTGGCGCCCGCCACCGGTTGGCCGTCGAGCGTCACCTTGCCGGTAATGGGCAGATCCGCAACTTGGGCGGAACCCGGACGACTGCAGCCGCCGAGCAAAACGGCGGCGGCAAACAACAACGCGCCGACAGAAACTCGGGACATCGAAACCTCTCCTCTGCTGACGGTGTCTTCTAGGGGCGACTGAGATAGGGGCGACAGAGACAAACATGCCGCCGTTCGCCATGCTTAACTGAGTTCCGCGGCGGAAGGCGTCCGCTCCACTCGCGGATGAGCGGCTTTACTCGAAGGACCCCACGGTCGTGCCGTCGGCAATCCAGCTCAGCCGCTGGAGCACGACGGTATTGGCCGACTCAGGCAGGAAGTGTACGGATCCGTCCGCGGTGGCCATCTGAGCTCCGCCGGGGTGCAGGCTGCCCATCCAGCCGTAGCCGCCAAGCGTGCCCGCGGGAAAAACCGCCGTCGACCAGCCGTTGTGCCAGTTGTTGATGGCCACCCCGCCAGGCGGATAGTTCAAGGCCATGACCGGCGAAACGCCGCACATCATGAAGCTGCGGAACCCCCATGCGCGCCCGGAATAGATCTGCTCGAGCGTTACTTCGCCGAGAGACATCGAACTGCTTGTGCCGTCGGTAATCTTGGCGATGTTGCAGTCGCTATTCACGCCAAACATGGAGCGCGTGGTCGTCGTGGCGGACTTCCACGAGTTTACGTTGTAGATTTCATTGCCGGGATTGGTGGAGAAATCGTAGGTCGTTTTTGCGCCCGCCACGCTGCTGCTGGCGGAAATGCCGTAGGTTCCGTCATTGGGCTTCAGTTTGGTCGACCCCGAATCGCTGGGGCAGAGAAAGACGGGCAACAGCATGCCCATCACCTGGTCATTGCCCGAAACCGACGGATCTCCGCCGGCCAGCGGATACGAACCATAGTTCGCGTAGGCGCCCGCCGCGGCATAAGACTTGAACCGATTGTAGGCCGCCTGTTGTTCGATGAACGGCAGCAGGACTACGAAGCCGTGGGTGTTCATGACCATTTGCCCAGGATCGTAGGCGGGGCTGATCACCCCGCTCGAACCGGTATTCGCCCAACCTTGATTGAAACATGAAGGCGGGAATTTTTGGTGGATGTCGTGATAGTTCTGCAGCCCGAGACCGATCTGCTTGAGGTTGTTCGTACACGTCGAGCGGCGAGCCGCCTCGCGGGCGGCTTGAACGGCGGGCAAGAGCAGTGCGATCAGGATTCCGATAATGGCGATCACCACAAGCAACTCGACAAGCGTAAATGCAACGTGATGGCGTCTCCAGCGATACCACGGCAACGACCGACGCGGGACGCACGTGCTTGTAGTCTTTGTCATAACGTGTCTCACGAAACAATGGGCAGAATCTACGGGCTGCATCTGAATCAATGCCATTTAGCTCATTTTTACAAGGGAAGTCAATCGCCAGCCCGCGAGCATTTATTAAAATAGTTCTAAACATATTAGTGCATCGCTGAACGGAAAAAGCGGGTCAGAGAACGCGCCGGCCAAAGCCGGAGATGAGGAGCGGATCAAAGAGCCGCACGAACAAGGAGTAGCGAACCCGTTCAGTCCCGAGTCACGCGCCGGTCAGCGTGAGCAGGCGGGGGAAGCGTTCGACGGGAGAAAATCCGGGACAGCAGCCATTGAGCTTCGAAATCATTGCTTTGGGTGCGCGCCGCCCCTGTTCTGACAGGAGGAAGGCCGCGTATTCCCCATCCAGCACGCCGTCGCTTTCGGTGTTGTCGCCGGTCAGCCGGGCGAGCGACTCCCCGCCGTGCAAGCTGCAACGCAGAGCGTACCGTAGACCTCACGCTCCGTCGTGAGGGAATCGTTCCGGCGGCCGCAGGCCGCGGCTCAAATCACGGCGCAGCGTGATGACAACTGTGACCAGCGCGCGAGGGCGTCTCCGCAGTCCGGCCGATAGGCTGGCTCGCCCGTTCGATGAGCGCCAAGCAGAGTCGGTCTGTCACGCCGGCCAAGAGCGTGGCAATGAGCGGAAGGCCGGGGCGGGACCATTTCAGGAAACAGTGCCGCCCCGCTTTTCACGCTCTAATCATCAGCCCAAGAACGCCAATGTCCATTCAGATTGACGAAGGGGCGGAATTCACCTGGCCACAGAGAGCACCGAGGGCACAGAGAGAAGACGGGGTGAGTCTGTAATCTGCCGAGCGTGTCTCCGGTCATGAATGGTTTTAATCCATCTCCTCTGTGTCCTCGGTGTTCTCTGTGGCTAAAAACGTGCCTTCATGGGTCTTCATTTACAAATGTTCGGCCTAGGGCGAGCGTCGCCGCGCAGAACCAAATGCTCTCTGCGTTGTTCCACGCCGAAGGCGGCGCGGTACAATAACGGGCGATCCGCTTCGCTTGCGGTTTCGAAAAAAAAATCGCCAAGTCACGTCTTAGCGGCCGATGTCGCCGGGGAGTTCGCCATGACCACGGAACGTGCAGCCGAACCGCTCAGCGAGCCGTCCGAGTCTGAGGATCGCTCCCGTTGGCCGGAAGTTCTGCACGCGCGGCTCGCGAATCCTGAGCCGGAGCCGCAACCGCCCGTCCGCTGGCGTGAGTTGCTCGCGGTAGGCCTGCTGGTCGTGCTGTGCGATTTGACCATTTATCGCGGCCAGGGCTTTGCCGGCTATGCCGCGCTGTTCTTCCTCTCGCCGCTGCTGCTGGCCTGGGGGGCGTATCGTCCGCGGCTGGGACCGAGTGCGTGGATCGCCGGCGCCATGCTCGCGTTGCTGGCGGCCAAGTCGGTCTGGTGCGGGTCGGCGTTGCTCGTAGCGGCAGGCTTTGCCCTGCTGGCGGCATTTGCCGCGGGGCTTTCCGGGCAGACGCCGTTCGTGATGGAAACCATCGTGTTCGTTTCGTTGGCGGTGGCGGCCGGCTACAAGCGATTGAATCACTATGGACGATCGACGACCGCCTCGTCGCGAATGCAGGCTTCGGCCCTGAATATTGCCATGCCGCTGGCCGCGTTGATCGCGTTCGGGACGGTGTTTATCCTGGCCAACCCGGATTTGCTGGCATCGGTCTCCGCAACCTCGGAGTTGATCATCAAGCGGGTGCGCCAGTGGCTGCTGCAGATGGATGGCGGCGAACTTGTCTTTTGGGTCGCCTCGCTCTGGATTGCGACGGGGCTGCTGCGGCAAGCTTCGGGCGGAATTCTTGCCGAACAAACGGCCGAGGAAGCACAGCCCGCGGCGCCCAGGGCGGAAGTCTCGAAATTCTATCCGGCGTTTCGCAATACGCTGCTGACGGTGATCGTGTTGTTTGCCGCCTACCTGGCGTTCGAGTTCCGCACGCTCTGGTTCCGCAAGTTCCCGGCAGGGTTCTATTACTCGGGCTACGCGCATGAAGGCGCGGCCTGGCTGACGTTTGCCTTGGCGCTGGCCACGGCCGTGCTGTCGCTCGTTTTCCGCGGCGGCGTGTTGCGAGACCCGCGGCTGCGGCGGTTGCGGGCGTTGGGGTGGATCTGGTCGGCGGAAAACTTCGTGCTGACCGTGGCCGTCTATCACCGGATGGCGATCTACGTCGACTTCAACGGCATGACGCCGATGCGGATCGTCGGGCTGTACGGCATTTCGGCCGTCGTGGCGGGCTTTGCGCTGGTGCTGTGGAAGATCGGCCGCGGGCGCAGCTTCGGTTGGCTCGTCCGGCGCCAGCTTTGGGCGTTGGCGCTGGTCGTGTACCTGTTCGCCTTGACGCCGGTCGATGCGATTTGCGTCCGCTACAACGTGCGGCGGATCCTGGCCGGCGATCCCGCGCCGAGCGTGCAGATCAGCGTGCATCCGATCGGGCCGGAAGGCGTGCTGCTGCTCGAGCCGCTGTTGGGCAGCGACGACGCGATCATCCGCGAAGGCGTGCGCGCCATGCTGGCCCAGCGAGCCGACCAGGCCGAGACGGCCGCCGCGCGGCGCCAAACGCTCGGCTGGACTGCTTATCAACTCGCCGATGAGCGTGTGCTGAAGCGTCTTCGCGCCGATCGCTCCCGCTGGTCTGCTTACCAGGATCGTTCGCAACGCGCCGCGGCGCTGGAGCGGTTTCACAAGTACGCGTACCAGTGGTATTGAGGCGTCTGTTAAATGGGATTTGCGCGTGCGGAGGAGATGTTGGGGGTGAAGTGAAGGATTGGTTTCGCCCCTCGCGCGCCACAAATTCCGAGTTTTTGCAATCTCAAAGCGCGGGGTTCCGAACCGCTCGGCGCCGTCTCGCCTGTCCGAAGAGTCTGAAAGCGGCGAGGACTCGCCGCACTCCAGATAGGGAGTGCGCGTGACTTGCTGCCGCTTTGGGATCTTTTCAGCAACAGCGGCCCGCGGCCGCACCGGTCTGCATAGGCCTCGCCCACGACAGGCTCGCGGCGTCTGGAGCGTTTGGGCGCTCCGCTTCAAGAACATGCGGACGAGTCGAAATGCTCGGGTCGCCGGATCGCGAGCGGGCATCTCGCTCCGCGTTTCGTTGCAACCGCTTTCACCTCGCCTGCCTGTAAAGGCCATGGCAGTGTCCGTGTGTATTCTCGGAGAGATTTATTTTTATCACATGGTGTCCTCGTGAATATGTGAACAACAATTATTTTATCTTACTAATAAGTGTCGCGTTGTTTTAGTGAAATGTAATTGACATGCTTCGCGAAAAGACAAATAGTGAGGTCATTCATTTTCTTTGCCGTCGCCGGCACAACGCACACATCGAACGAGAGAGGCGGTTCATGAGAAGTCAGTTGATTGGCAGCAGTTCGGAATCAATTGCCCGAGAAGGCCTCGCCGGGCGACGACGTGGCGCGTTTACGCTGGTCGAATTGCTCGTGGTGATCGCCATCATCGGCATCTTGATTGCGTTGCTGCTGCCCGCCGTGCAAGCCGCCCGCGAGGCAGCTCGCCGTTCGCAGTGCACGAACAACCTGAAGCAGATCGGCCTGGCCTTGCAGGGTTATCACGATCAAAGCCAGTCGTTTCCGTTTGGGGTCAGGTATCAAGCAAGTTGGGGGCCCTCGTTCTTTGTGGGGTTGCTGCCGTTTATGGAGCAGACTGCGCTCTATCAGAAATATGACATGAACGCGCCCAATAACGGTTATCTGGGGGCGGCAAACTCCACGGTCTTGCCGGTGGTGAAAGACGTCCGCATCACGCCGCTGATTTGCCCTTCGAGCCCGTTGCCGTTAATCCACTCGCCCTATTTCGAAGGGCATTACGTCGGCATTAGCGGCGCCGTCACCCAGCCGCCGCTGTTCGCCGAGTCGCGGCAGAAGACGTGTTGCGCCTGCTGCACGAGCACGGGAGTGGCCGGAGGCGTGAACTCCGGTGTCATTTCCAGCGGCGGAATGTTGGTGCCCAACGAGACGATCACCATCGCCCAAGCCACTGACGGCACGTCGAACGTGGTGATTGTGGGCGAGATTTCGGATTGGGCCTGGGACAATCTCGCCACGCCAGGGACTCCCACGCGAAGGCACATCGAACCCGGTTATCCTCATGGCTGGACGATGGGCACCGGATCGACCGGGACCGTAACGGCCGGAAACTACGGCGGCGACCAGCGCGCGTTCAACCTGACCACGATTATGCACCAGCCGGGGACCAACAATTACTCGTTGCCCGGCATCCAGGACAATCACGGTTCCAATCATCCGTTGCTCTCCGCCCATCCGGCCGGCTCCGTGGTGGCATTTGCCGACGGTCATGTGGCGTTTCTGCCGAACAACGTCGACATCATTATCCTGAAGCAACTGTCGACCCGCGATGATGGCGCCACGGCGGCGTTGCCGTAAGTCTCCCGTCAGCGCGCGGCTCAAGTCGGGGTATCCGAGCTCGCCTCGTGCGCCGGGCCTTCGGGAATCGAGATCTGAATGCGGACCTGATGAGAAGAAAGGATTTTCTGATGCGATTGGGGAGCGGGAGCAGAGCTATTTGGACGCGGCCTCTGCCGGCGCGTTGCCGGGCCGCTGCATTGTTTGCGTTGTTTGCGGCGGCAGCCGGGTTGCCCGGTTGCGGCGGCCCGACAGGGCCTCACGGAACGGTGCACGGCAAATTGACGTATAACGGCGGCCCGGTCGCCCCGGGGACGGCCATCACTTTCGTCGGCGACAATGGGGCGGGCGCCGCCGGCGCGGTCAGTGAAGACGGCGCCTATTACTTGTCGACTCCGCAAGGCAATGCGGTTCCGGTCGGCAAGTATAAGGTGGTCCTCATTCCGCCCCGGAGCGGCGCGGAGCTTTCGCCGGAAGAGGCCATGGA